>NZ_JAUBRI010000198.1:0-1049 GCF_036701795.1 Microcoleus sp. N9_A1 | reverse complement strand
GCACCATTACTGCCTTTATTCGTCCGAAAATCCATACCGTGTTTACTTCAACCACTGATTCAGCAAGCCCTATTTAAGCAAGGCTAAAAAATCTATAATTGTCATTTTTACAAAAACTTAAAGTTTCCACCATTTAATCAATGTTTTCTCAGCCGATTGAAGAGGTAACAGAAATTTATGGCTGTAATTGATGGCAGTTTTTTAACAAAAATTGCCACACAAACTGAGTAAGAAGCTTATTTTATATGAACATCTAGACATTTTATTTACAAACTACAACCTTTGGCTAGCAATCCCTCAATCCCTTCTAGGCTAGTCCCCAACTTCATTGTAAAGAAATAATTGAAACCTCTAAAATTACTTGGGTATACTGTGTTGCTTGAGAACTTTAGCGGGACTGACAAATGAAATGCCCTGAGAAGAAGAGGTACTAATCATGACAGCTTCAATGACAGGCTCATAAACCGTTTTTTCTGCAACCCACTCCACAATAAAGTTTGCACCTGACCCTCCACTTGTATCCTCTGCTGCAATGAAAAAGTCTGTGGAAGCAAGCGGCTTGAGTTCTACTGGACTCTTAATGTCCTGCCTAATCAATTTCCCATCAGTATCGTAGTAACGCACAGAAGTGATAATAATCGAATTCGTCAGATCCGTATTGCGGATACTGAGCGTGGCTGACAAATTCATCACATTATCCTGGCTATTGTAGTGATAAATATGCGAGTAAATAGGGACATATACTGTTTGTCCCATCACAACTTTTGTTTTATCTAACGTAACTGTTCTCAGTGAGGTTTCACGTTTTGTATTAGATTGTTGTCTTTGTGATGTAGTTTGGTTTGAACAAGAGATCAGGACGATCGCCCCGATCGCCCAACAAACCCATAAATGCTGTTTCAGCTTCATCGGCATTCATCCAAATACACCACATACATTGCAGTTATAGTCATTTCAAATAAGTATGAGACTCTCTTTCTGCACAATAAGCACGAATAACTTCATCAAGAGATGTGCCAGGAGACGCATACATTTTAGCTCTCTTTAAT
>NZ_JAUBRI010000028.1:0-80441 GCF_036701795.1 Microcoleus sp. N9_A1 | reverse complement strand
TTAAAACAGTCTACTAAACCTTGACTTAATGCTGAGACTTCTAAGGGCACGGCACGAGGGGTGCTCAGTTCAACAGCTGATGCAAATCCTTGAGACATACGGGAACCAAGAAGTGGGAATGCCCTCCAGTGTTACCTGATGTCAGCCTTGAAGCGAGGAAATCTAACAAACCTTTAGCATTGAACCTTTAACATCAGTATCTGACTTATTAATCTGTATCCTGAGCTACTATTTAACGTGCGCTTACCCTGCTATTTGATTAAGCCACGAAGAATGTTTGGGTGTATAATGGAAAACAATTTGATGTGTTGGGTCACTTAAAAAAACAGCGCGGGATTTCATGGATTGAAGTATGCCGCTTTTTCCCTTAATACCGAGGTCGATATCTAAGCCTTCTTTTTCGGCGACCAAACGCACCAGTGATTCAGATTGGTGAGTATTCAGACAATCCATAATTAGATGCCATTTTTGAGCATCAGGGTCAGTTTCAATGATGTGACGAATGTTGAGTAAAAAATCGGCTTCTGTTCTCGAATTTCCGCAAGTTGGCTCGATAATCTTACCCGTAGCAATATTTAAATTGGCTATCAATGTCTGCGTGCCATGACGAATATATTCAAACTCTCTTCTTGCAACTTTTCCTGGTCGCATTGGTAAGTCTTTCTCGATACGTTCAATAGCTTGAATCCCTGTCATTTCATCAACCGATATGGTGTGTTCTCCATCTTGACTGCGATTGAACGCAGTCAGATATAAACCTGTAATATCTTTAACTTTTGCATCAAATTCTTTATCCACAGGGGGGGGTTAACCAGTAGCGCGAGGCCTGTGGTTTAAGTTCTGCTTCTTCTAATAATCTGCCAACATGTCGGACTGATATACTTTCAATAATGCCTTGAAACATGATTTCCTCCGCCAGTTCTCTAGCCGTCCAATGACTTATTGGCCGTCCATAATCCGACGGTGAGGAACAGGCGAGTGCATATAACTCGGTTACTTGTTCCATGCTAAATTTTGCTGGTGCGCCAACACGTTCTCGATCTTGTAATCTTTGCAAAATCGATAAGTCTTTTCTCTGGCTCTCCAACCATCGGTTTCGCCATAAACGAGCCATCTGCCGGTTAATCTCTAGGCTTCGGGCTATTTCACGATGATTTTGACCATCAGATGCCATGAGAATGATTTTGGCTCGTAGCACGATCTGTTGCGGCGTGTTGTGTCTCTTGCTCAACTGGTGAAGTTGATGACGCTCGCCATCGCTTAATTTTAATGTTTTAGGCATTAATAAGGCCATATATGACTCCTTTATCACCTACCGAAACTGGTCTAAACTAACTATGTTAGTCTACCACAAATATAGTCTGTCTACTTACGCCGAGCTGTACTAGCTATCATAAATATGGCGAATTTAGAGATTTCTTATTAGAAGTAAATGGTGACAAAGAGCCTGATGATTGGTCAATTACTTGTATTTTATTTGCTCCAAATGCTCCCCAACAGAATCCCGTTGAAGATATTTGGTTACAAGCTAAAAATTTTTTAAGAAAGTATTGGTATTTATGTAGGTCTTTTAAGATTGTTAAATTTTTGTTTGATTTTTTTACTAACGAACATAAATTTGATTTCCCCAAAATACATAAATATACTTGCACGCAGAAAATTAATTAGGATTGTTATAGGTCTAGAAAATCATTTAGGATTGCTATATCAAATAAATACGATTCTAAATCCTTCCCCTGCAAATCGGCCAAAGACACCCAAATCACAATCGCCTCCGAAATTTCCGCCGCTACCCAATTAGCAATCTGCCGCAACAGTGTAGTTTTCCCCGCCCCCGGTTCCCCAATAATTCCTAACCGCTTCCCATTGCTTTTCGGGCTACTTCCTCCCCGCAAAACTTGCTCAAGAAACTCCCTATGTTCAAAGGTTTGAGTTACTTCCTTTTCCCGGTACAAATCTGAACCTTCCTCCGCCGCCAAATCCTCGTGTCGCTGAGTCACCTTGTGCCGTTCCACCAAACCCAGCGGCACATAAAAATCATCAATCTGATGGTTGCCAAAAGTGAGCTGATTGCTACTAAGCCGCTGCTGTTCTTTCTCGTCTAAAATCTGCTGACAAATACTCTGCCAGTCAATCGGTTGGTAAACAATGCGGCTCTTTTCGACAATCTCCTCAAGCCAAGCATACATCTCTTGGGTTGTGCTATCAATCCGCGTCAATGTTTGCCCGGTAAATATCTGAAAAACCTTTTCATTTTCCTTGATTTCCTGAGCAAAGTATGCTGACACCAAGGCAAACAACTCTTGCTTTAACTTCGTTTTGTAGGGTGCAACATCGCAATTTTCCAGAGCAACTTCCAGCAGTTTTTGGTTAACTTCTGTTACCCGATTCTGCTTTAACTCATCTGTCGCAGTCAGCAGCAATTCTATCTCATCTAAACCCTCAATCGGAATCCCAGATGGGACTGTTTCTTTATCAACCTTTTCTAATTCTAATTTGAGCTTTTCGAGCCTTCGTTTCAACCAATCAAAATCCCTGCGCCTGTCTTGCAGCGAATAGCTAAAACTATCTCGGTTATTCGTATTTTTCGGATCGATTTCCTGTTTGCATTCTGAGGCGATTTGTTGTTGAGCTTTCAGGAAAGATGTTTTGAGCGCTTTTTCTAAATCGTGATTGACAATTTTACCGTTTCGTGATACTTTTTTTATCCCCGTCAAACAGAGGTGCTTTGCTGCATCGTTGGCTTGAGTCCCAAGGATGGCTTGCCAAACAACTGTGAAAAGCCCTCCCAATAGTAGCGCTGCATCTATCATAAAAAAAACTCGGTAAGTGGGAAACTCAGAGACTTTAGTCCTGAGAGGAAAACGACCAGGCGGTTGAAACCGCCTTGAATCTTTCCATTACCGCCTTGGGATTGTTCGATTAGGTGTACTTTTGTAATGTACTTTCGATGGGACAATTACCACCTCAAACCTTACAACCCTGTACGCATAATGTTTGCTCTTGTGGAGCCTCCCTTACGGGGTGATGTTAGCTTCGTCAATGTTATAAGGGCTTGTTAGACCTGCAACACTGTTTCAGTGACTTTAAAACTGTTTAATTGCAGATGACAGAGCGGAAAACTAGCTTCGCATTCTCCGGTGTCGTGACCTAAATAACGTAGTCAGTTAAGACTTAGGCTGGTCAGAATAGCTTGATTCGAGACTTACTCGCGACCAAGCTCAGTGTCTTTAGACCTGAGTTCCTGACTTGACGGTTCTCCTAATTTCCGGTTTTGAACGGGTTAGTTTGATTGTAGGCGACTTTGGTTGCGATCGATAGCTTCAGGAATTTGTCTGCTTAACAGTCACCGTCAGTTGAAAACCGAGTGCATCAAGTAAAGCATTCAGACAGTAAATTTCTGCTCCTTTTTTCTCAGACAATAGTTCGCCCAGTTTTGCCAAAAGTGCTGTAGCATCTTCGGAGAGTTCATTCATTCTGTGACGAGAGTCAACAACATCATTTAATGCCAGCTTTAGCACCTCAAAATTGTCCTCTTCCAAGCAAGCCTCAATATAAGAAGCAGCTTCTAAAGGGTCTTTTAGAGATTCAATCAATTCTTCTTGATAGCTGATACTTCTAGATATTATCTCTACTTTCATAATCCCTCCAGTATTTTATGGCTTTGCGGATATCTTGTTCTTGAGTGCTTTTATCACCGCCACATAGAAGAAGTACAATTATTGGCCCTATTTGTCCAAAGTAGATCCGATAGCCAGGGCCATAGTCTATTCTCAATTCGCAGACTCCCTCTCCAACAAAGCTGCAGTCACCTAGATTGCCTAGCCTAACTTTGTTGAGTTTAGCCCGTATTTTAGCTTTAGCTCTGCTATCTCGCAACGAATTGAGCCACTCTGAGAAAAAATTTTTTCCATCTGCTGTTTGGTAATTTTGAATGTCTCTCGGTTGTACTTCCATTATGCCTGATACAAACGAATCTTGCTCGCGATTTTTGGCTCGGCTCATGCAATGCTTCGATGTGTGATCGCACAGCCATAACCCAGATGCTAAAATAGATTCTACTACATTTTAGAACCATAATCAACCCCAAAATCATGATTAATATGCCCTCGAAAGAAGAAAGCCACGAGATGCTAAAATGGCTCAACCGCAACAGACTAGATTTATTAGATTTTTATCGCAATCAATATGTTGCTTACAACGCCGAATTCCACCGCTTCAATCCAAATTTTATCGAATCCAGGTAAAACCTTCAACTACTTTTCCATGATGACCACAAAATCCTCAATCATCACATCAAAAGTGCGGGCCAACTTGTGCACTGCCGCAAAGTCAACCATCGCCATACCCTGAGAACGCGCATAATTGCTAATCGTACTGTACCCCACGCCCGATCGCTCCGCAACTTCCTTGAGCGTCCATCCCTTCTCGGCAGCCAACTCTCGAACCCGCAGCCTGACTAAGCCTTTGCTCATATTCACTATTTACAAAATTTTGGATTTAGTATAATATATCAAAAAGCGATCGCCCCCGGTCAGCGAAACTAAGGTTGATCGCCAGTTAAAATTAATCCCGACAGATAATTTCTGTCGATCGCACTTAGCAGAGATAGATTTAGCTACCACCACCAGATGCAACTACAATGATATCAGAAAATCAGTTAAGATCGTCGTCAGCGATCGGCGCCTCAAAAATCATTCACAAATCGTTGATGGTGAATCCGCGATCGAGATTTGTCACCGAAGAAACAGTGGCACTCCTGTTCAACATATCACCCGAACATATCTACCGGATCGAATGCTGCCACTGCATGGTATATGTTCACGCCAAAGGCCTCAGTCGATTTGTCAGCTACGCCGATTTCCCCCCAATCTTAGAAGTAAAACCAGCCTGCGCTCAAGATTTTCTCGGATGGTACAAACGCTGGAAACGCACCCAAGCACCAGAATTTTGGACTAAATTTTATGCGTACAACTTCAAAACGGCTGTTTCAGTTGACAGCTTACTGGAGTGGGGTAAATTAGTAGCTACAGTTAAATCCGTAATCTCTGCTTCAGCACTGCAACAGCTACGAGATGTTTACGCTCAAGAAAAAACATTGATGGAAAATTTTTAAAGCACGCGCGGCGGCTCAACCCGCGATTGTTGGTAGCCAGCAAATGTAAGGTGTTTTTCGGCGCATCCTACGGCTTAGAAATGCTCGTTTGTAAGGTGCGCTGCGGCGCACCCTACGAGATAGAGGTTCTGATCAAAACTCTTCTTTACCTTCCAATCCCCACATATTGGAAACCAGCCACTTCTAAAGCCTTTTTGTCTAAGAAATTGCGGCCATCAATCATCACCGGATGATTCATCAACTTCGCCATTTTCTCGTAATCTAAATTACGAAACTGTTCCCAGTCAGTCACCAACACCAAAGCATCGCAACCATCAGCCAGTCTTTCCGGATCGGTTTCCACCAAAACTCCCGACAAACCGTGACGCATCCCAGTTTGAGAAACAATCGGATCGTAAGCTTTAACTTTCGCTCCCAACCGATTCAAATTCTCGATTAAATTCAGCGAAGGAGCATCCCGCAAATCGTCAGTATCCGGCTTAAAAGTCAAACCCAAAAGTCCGACTGTTTTACCTTTAAGAATCTTCAAAACTTGCTGCAATTTCTCAATAGCAATCAAGCGCTGGCGTTCGTTCACTTCCACCGCCGCTCTGAGCAAATGCGCCTCGTAGCCGTAATCCTCAGCAGTGTGAACTAAAGCTGAAACATCTTTGGGGAAACAAGAACCGCCCCAACCGATGCCGGCTTGCAGAAACTTGTTCCCAATCCGTGAATCTAAACCGATACCTCGGGCAACTTGACTAACATCTGCACCGACGCGATCGCAAATATTAGCAACTTCATTAATAAAGCTAATCTTAGTCGCCAAAAAAGCATTAGCAGCGTACTTAATCATTTCTGCTGAACTGATATCAGTCATCACCACGGGCACCGCGGGCAAAGACTCATTTTCTGCAAACTTGCGATCGACAATCGGTTTGTATAACTGTACCATCATATCCATAGCCCGCTGAGAATTGCTGCCAAGAACAATGCGATCGGGATTAAACGTATCGTGAACAGCACAGCCCTCCCGCAAAAACTCCGGGTTGCTAACCACATCAAATTGAACACCAGTTTTTGCTGCTACTTCCTCACCAGTAACCCCGTCACCGCTTTGAGGTTTTTGACGTTCTGCTAAACCATCTAGTACAATTCTTCGCACCCAATCTCCCGAACCGATGGGCACTGTCGATTTGTTTACGATTACTTTGTAATCGCCGTCGAGGTGAGCTCCAATGCCGCGCGCAACCGCTTCGACGTAGCGAGTATCGCTTTCTCCAGTAGGCAAAGGAGGCGTCCCCACGGCAATGAATAAAATGTCCCCGTGAGCTACTCCTGCTGCCAAATCCGAAGTAAATTCTAGATTGCCCGACGCAGAGGCAGAAGACATTAATTCAGACAGTCCGGGTTCAAAAATAGGCGACTGTCCCGACTTCATTAATTTAACTTTTTCTTCGTTGTTGTCTACGCAAATAACGTGATGTCCGATGTGGGCCAAACAAGTGCCGGTGACTAAGCCGACGTATCCTGTACCGATGACGCAAACGTGCATACAAATGTCCTCAAAGTTAGTGAAAAGTTGACAGTTGACAGTTGACAGTTGACAGTTGTCAGTTGATAGTTGACAGTTCTTATTAGTCAGAGGGCAGATTGAGGAACCAAAAGGGAATAGGGAAGAGGGAAGAATGAAGAATGAAGAATGAAGAAGTAAAAATACTCCCCCTCTCCCCCTCTCTCCCTCTCTAATTGAGATTTCCCTCGATACGATTGCGAAAATCTTTGATAGTCAACTCTAAACCTTGATCCAGTGGCACAGTTGGCTCCCAACCCAACCAATTTTTAGCAAGAGTAATATCCGGTTGTCGCTGTTTTGGATCGTCTTGTGGCAACGGTTTGAAGATAATTTCCGCCCCTGGATTAATCATGTTTTGAATTTTTTGTGCCAACTCCAAGATAGTGTATTCGCCTGGATTCCCCAAATTCATCGGCCCGATTTGGTCGCTATTCATCAAACGAATAAATCCTTCCACCAAATCAGAAACGTAGCAAAAACTCCGCGTTTGGGAACCGTCGCCGTATACTGTCAGCGGTTGATTCCGCAAAGCTTGAGCAATAAAATTGCTCACTACTCTGCCGTCATTTTCCAACATCCGGGGGCCGTAGGTATTGAAGATTCGCACAACTCGAATGTCTACCCCATTTTGACGGTGGTAGTCAAAAGATAGGGTTTCAGCTACTCGCTTCCCTTCGTCGTAACACGATCTGATCCCGATACAATTAACGTTGCCACGATAATCTTCTGTTTGCGGATGTACGTCAGGATCTCCGTACACTTCGGAAGTGGAAGCGAGAAAGAATCTTGCTTTCACCCGTTTAGCCAGCCCCAGCATATTCATCGTGCCGATGACATTTGTTTTAATTGTCTTGACAGGGTTGTACTGATAGTGTATCGGGGAAGCGGGACAGGCGAGATGGTAAATCTGATCTACCTCTAACCGAATCGGTTCGGTGATGTCGTGGCGGATCAGCTCAAAGTAGGGGTTGTCCAGCCATTTGAGGATATTGCGTTTAGTCCCGGTGTAAAAATTATCCAGGCAGACTACCTCGTGTCCTTGGGCCATTAAGCGATCGATTAGGTGGGAACCGAGAAAACCCGCACCGCCTGTGACTAAAATTCTCATGGGGGAAACTGCCGTTCTGTTTAGGGGTAGGACTGGGGTACAAAAATTCAGTCGCTAGAATGAAACTTTCTAATAGAATAACAAAATTGCGATCGACAATGTAAAGACTTATGCGTCACTTTTATAAAATCTTTAATTAACTTAGCATTGTCAAATACTTTGAACCAAGTGCTATAATTCGCAAATGTAGGTAGCAATTTTTATTTAAGTTTCAATATTTCCGCAAAAATACTGTTGACAATAATTCTGTTTTGAGGTAATAGGTATTAAGTGTTTGTTATTTGTGATTGGTGATGCGATCGCTTCTGTCTTGAGTTATCTAAGAAAAGGCTGATTCCCTAGGTATGGCTACGCTTCACGGGCTTGTTTGAGAATAGGTTAATCCAGTTTATGTAAACAGGGCTGACGCGCGTCAGAGGGTAGAAACTGGGTTTATTCGTATATCTAGTTGAGAAAGCAAATATTTTTCAGAGAAACCCGGTTTATTTGGCCTTGGTCGCGATCGACTAACTGCGAAATTTCAATAGCGTTGTTCTTAGCCTTGTTTATGGATACCGTCCTATATCGATCAAAATTTGACGCTCAAGTATGCGATTTGGAGCATTGAGTTTGAGTAATCTTGAAGTAGCTTGACCAATCTGAGTGATGCCTTCTATTCTGGCATCATTAAGAACAAAATGTTCGTCCCATACCTGACGGCGTGGATGAAACAGAGGGACAATTTCATCATTAACTGGGTCTATAGTAGCTAAATCAGAACCTTTATAGCGGTTACAAGATAAACCAGAAAAAGCGAGATTCTCAGCACGAGTTTGACCGCAATGTTTTAAGGCAATAATATGGTCTACTTCATGGCTATAGATTGAAACATCTTGATGAATCAGGTAATATTCACAGTGTCCTGAAGCTCTTTCAATAACTAATCTGCGGAGTTCGGCAGAAATGGAAGTAGAAGTCATTTATCAAATCTCTGAATAGGCTCTTGCTTTTAGTAAAATCATCAGATGTTCTAGCTGCTCGTAAACATCTAATTCTGCTATTTCCATTTCATTGAGGATCGATTCGCGGTTTTTGTCAAGCAAAATTTGGAGGCGTATCTGAGCCTGTTGTGAAACCTTAAAATTAACAATGTCTTGTGGAATTGGACTCTTTATCAAAAAATCAAGAACTTCTTGATAAACTGCGGGAATATCGCCACTATGAGTGTTGATTTCCGGCTCAATAGTTGTGGGCTTTTTAGTTGGTTCTAGAAGTTGCCCAAGCAGTTCGGGCAAGCGATTTTGCAGGGGTTCTAGCCGCAGTGCTAGTTCGTCTGGAATTTGAAGGGTAATTGTTGCCATTTTTTTACTCACTGACGCTCTAATCTAATCCTAGCAGATATAGAAGTGCGATCGCGAAATTGGGCACGCGGGCACTCGCACGCAGTCAAACACCCATGATTTCACTCGGCTGAGGGGATTCCCGATCGGGATAGCTGCGCTTCACGCATTTCTTGGGAGGGGCGCGATCGCAAGTTTTTGCAGTTTCAGTTTTGTGAGATTGTCGAAGTAAAATATGCTAAAATTAAGATGAATTTATTTGTGCAGATTTGAGCGATAATTGACAAGGAGTTTTGAACAATGATCGAAAATGTTGTTGTTAAGGTCAATCCCGATCGCAAATTTGAGTTTCCTCCAGAAATTACAGACAAACTTCGGGTAGGGGATGAATACAAGGTATTGGTGACAGAAGGGGAAATCGTCTTGAGAAAAGTTGAAAAGCCCTTAGTAGATTTAGATGAGTTTTTCAACAGCCTGGATCAAATGGATCCCGATCCCAATCATTTGAGTTTGCAAGAGATTAGTGATGTTGTCAAGGAAATGCGAAGAGAAAGACGGTCTAATCAATGAAAATTGTACTAGATATTAATGTTTGGATATCAGGTTTTTTGTGGTCGGGAGTTCCGAGTCAGATATTGCGTTTGGCTCAAAATCAACAAATTACTGTATTCATATCTGAAACTTTATTGCAAGAATTGGAAGAAGCGTTAGGGCGTGCAAAATTTCAGATGCGAATACAGCAACGTGGTAAACCTGTGGATGTTTTGATGTCTGTAGCAAAACAGTTATCTAATCTTTGTGATGTAACTCCCGTAGAAGTCCCCGAACTGCGCGATCCAGATGATGCTATAGTTCTAGCAACGGCTTTGGCTGCAAATGCTGAGGCGATTGTGACTGGCGATCGCGATTTACTGGTATTAAACGAATTTAGCGGAATTCCTATTGTGACACCGCAAGACTTTCTCAGTCGTTATTTTCCTAGTGCTTAATGATCTAAGTGGTTTGATTACATTACTATCAAAGTGTAAAAGTAAGGGCGATCGCACTTCCTGATTTTAGTCGCTACACGCTACCAATCTGTTGATTTGTGGCAAAATTTTAGTTAGCGTTGTTATCGTTGAGGTCTGGATTTTGTATTGACAATTCTGAAGGTAGCGGTACAGTTATTTGTAGGTATACACCAATTTTTATTTGATTGTTCTCAAAAGTTATATTAGTTACGTTAACTTTACTATTCTCAGATAAACTGTCTTGAATAGGTAATTTAGCAGGTGGCTTAGTTTTATATCCAGCATCCTCAAGCCATTCAGCAATATTTCTCCAGTTTTCTATCTTTTCAATGCCTTTACCCACAAAGGCTTTAACGTATTTATAAATAGTGGCACAGAGGTCAGTTTCAACACCCTTGGGATTCTTTTGCAGCTTTTCGGCGATTTCAGCGGGACTGTAGCCACAAAGCAGCCCCCGCAGGTGCAGCTTTTCGACGGGGGTGAGAGGCTTTCCCTTAACGGCGGCCAAGTCTGCGTACAGAGTTTTTAGATCCCAGCGGCTTTCTGCTTCGACGAAGCGATCGTTTGTGGATGCCATAGATGGGTGTCTCTAAATTTCCTGATGGGATTATAACATAACTCCTGATGAGTGTCAGTTTATTTCCAGACTCAGCTAGCGTATGATAAGTAAATGCTAAAGCGCAAGTAATGAAATTTAAAAGTCAAAACCTTTGTGGGAGGGCTTTTTAGCCGTAACTGACTACAATTAGCAACCCGACAGGGGGGTAGGGCTGAACTTTGGTAAGTTTCTCGCTTTGACTCTAGTTTCGGCCACTGCCAGTAATTTTTTTAATTTATTTTCTGGGATTTTGCATAATTTTCTGGATTTGCCCCTGATAAATAAATGGGAGGCTGCAATGCGCCTTCTGCAGACTGAGTTCTTTGTGAGTGCGATCGCGACGAAAGCTTTGCTATGCAATAGTTTTGCTTAGATAGCAAATCTCTGACTTGGCATAAATTTAGGGCGATCGCAGGATCTAAAAATACAGGCTAGCAAGTCATTTTTTCAGAAATGGAGAAAGACTTGTAGCTCGAATAGGGATAAATCTAGTATTCACACGGAGATTGCAACATGAACATTAATGGAACGTTGGCTGACGATACTCTCAATGGCACCCCCGATGCAGATTTAATATTTGGACAACAAGGCTCTGACTTAGTGTTTGGCCGTGATGGAGAGGACTTAATCTACGGCCAGCAAGGAGATGACAAGCTATACGGTAATGAGGGTAATGATACCGTCTACGGTGGCAAAGGTAACGATACAGTTTACGGCGGCAAAGGTGACGATCGGCTATTTGCTAATGCTGGAGATAACTTGATATACGGCAACGAAGGCGAGGATACAGTTGATGGCGGAATAGATAACGATACAGTTTACGGTGGTAAAGGTAATGACAGCTTGTTTGGCAACTTCGGGAATGACATTCTCTATGGAGATAAGGGAGCAGATACATTAACTGGGGGGAATGGTAACGACACTTTTTTTATTGGTAAAAATACTGGGGGTACTGAGCTTTCGGATGCCGATTTGATTGTTGATTATACAGAGGGTGAGGATGTAATTAAGTTAAGGAACGATCTTGCCTTTGATGACCTCAAGATTTATGTGGGCACAGGGGTTAATGCTGGCTACACGATTATTCAGGATGAGTTAACAGGGCAATATTTGGCAGTTTTGGAGGGTGACGCCAGATTGACTATTGCTGATTCTAGCGGGATTGTGAGTCTGACGCCTGCGCCTTTGCCGACTCCGACGCCTGTGCCTGTGACGACTCCGACGCCTGCACCGACACCTGCACCGACACCTGCGCCGACTCCGACACCTGTGACGACGCCGACGCCTGTGACGACTCCGACACCTGCGCCGACTCCGACACCTGCACCGACACCTGCACCGACTCCGACACCTGCGCCGACTCCGACACCTGTGACGACTCCGACGCCTGCGCCGACTCCGGAGCCTTCAATCACCCCAACTCCGACGCCTGCGCCGACGCCTGTGACGACTCCGACGCCTGCGCCGACGCCTGTGACGACTCCGACACCTGTGACGACTCCGACGCCTGCGCCGACGCCTGTGACGACGCCGACGCCTGTAACGACTCCGACACCTGTGACGACGCCGACGCCTGTGACGACGCCGACGCCTGTAACGACTCCGACACCTGTGACGACGCCGACGCCTGCACCTGTAAAACCGACAGCGTTTGATGAAAAATTCTACCTGGTCAATAATTATGATGTTGCTAAAGCCGTTTTGACTCGTCAAGTGAAAAGTGCTTTGGAACACTACGAGACTGTGGGTAAAGCTCAAGGTCGGGCTAGCGCTCCTTCCCAGGTAAGCACTTTCAACATTACATTCGACTATCGGTTTGATACTGATGGGTTCTTCAATGACCCCAACCGCAAAGCTACTTTGGAAGCAGCAGGAGACTACTGGGAATCTGTCATCCTAGATGAATTTCCCAATATTGCCACTGGTACCGAGTTTTGGGTACCAAATCCTCAAACTTCAAAATTGGAAAAGGTCGTTTTAGATAACGAAATCGACGATGTGTTGGTATTTGTCGGGGTTCGACCTATCAGGAATTTCGCGGTTGGAGTAACCAACAGCTTTGGTGCTGGTTATAAAGATGAAACCAGTTTTTCGTATGTTTTGCCCGATCGAGTAAATGGAGTCAATTATGAACCTTATTTAGGAAGTATTTCCTTTGGTTCTGATATTGCATATAGTGTTGACAAAACTCCATATGACTACAGCGATACTCCCAGTGAAAATGGTAATGAGGCTAGCCTTTTTATCACTGCCACCCATGAACTGGCTCATGTACTGGGGTTTATGGGGTCACCTATAAATAGTGCCCGAGTTAATGGTACATCTTTTAATGGTGTCAACGCCAAAGCTGTTAATGGAGGCAATCCCATTCCTGTAAGCAGTGCAACAGACATAACTCATTTAAGCAATATTACAACACCATCAGGCGTATCATCTCTGATGGGTAGTGGCGGTGGTGCATTTGCATATATCCCCACAAAAGTTGACTTGGCAATTTTGGCAGATATTGGCTACAAATTTGACGGATTTACTGTTCAAGATTCAACGCCAACCACTGCAACTGAGGGAGATGATAAAGTCCTGGGCACAAGTTTACCTGATACTCTCAACGGTTTAGGCGGTAATGACAGCATTTACGGTGTCTCTGGCAATGATAGCCTGATTGGAGGTGCGGGCAATGACTTGCTCTATGGTGGTGGAGGTCAGGATACGTTTTTCTTTGGAGCAGCAAATGGTCAAGATCAAATCAATGATTTTGTAGTGGCTGACGACAAAATTCAGCTAGCGGCTGGTTTAGGTTTTAGCAGTGGAGCTGATGTTTTAGTCCCTCGTCCTGGAACCTTCTTTAATGCCCAGGTTACTGGTGGAGGGCTGTTTTCTGACATCACTATCAGTGCTGGGAATAAAATCCGAGTCTTCCACGACCAACCTCTGACTGCCGCGAATTTTACGATCCTCTAGTCTAGTCGTCAGACAAGTTTAGAATTAAAGCGATCGCCCTTCATGTCCAAAAGTGCGATCGCCCTCCTAAAATTAGTTAATGGTATAATCATCAATCAAATACCATTTAGCAGTAAATCACTTATTTTGAATAATGGCAGAGATACTTCTGAAGACACTCCAGAAGTTATAGAACAGGATATAATAGACCAAACGATTGAAGTAGGAAGTGGTTGTGACTGGACAGGCAGTGGAGTAGAACCTCAGTGGGATAATCCAAAATCCATCAAAGCCTACGATCATATCGATCGCCATCATGGCCCAAAACTGAAACCCCTTAATTTTAGAGGCAGGGCGGCATCCAAAAATCAGCCTCAAGGCCAGTGGCTAAATGCTCAAGACTGGGTAAAAGCTGAACAAGTGACACCGAAATATCCCGGTCGTTACATTATAAATTTCAAGCGTTCTATTGGGAAAGTTCACTATCCAGATGGAACAATAATTGAAAATGTTACCCATGCTTTTATTAAAAGGAAACCAGATGGAACATTCAAATCTGCTTATCCTGTTCTCAATGATGCTACCCTGTCCTCATTAGAAAGGAGCGATGAAGATGAATAACTATAGCAATTTTACAATCCAACTAGAAGCACCTAATGGCGAACAATATGCTGACCCACCAGAGGACTCATTAGGAGAACTTTCGCATTTTGAATTAGGTCTGAAACTATTTTGCTTTGAATGCGATCGCCCAGTATCAATAGAAATTGGTGAAGAAAAACTAAAAGTTTTTTTAGACCCCGATATCTGTATGCTCCTAGAAGATGAACTCCCCAAAAAAATTAGTGAGTTATCCCAAGGCAATCCCATCAACATAGAATTTGTTGAAAGTGTTTGCATGACTCTGGAATTACATCCCTTAGCCAATGATAAAATTAGCTGTAATTTAAAAAGATTTGGATATTTATCTCCAAACCAGTTTACCATAAAATCCAGAAATAAACACTTGGAACTGAATAAAACTCAAGTTATAACAGAGTTAAAGGGATTTGTCGAACAACTCATAGAAATGGCTCTAAATGGCGGCTACATAACCGCCGATGAAAAGCAAGAATTTCTGATGCCACTCCGCGAAATTGCTCCTGCTTCGGCTATTTGTTAATTAAGTGCGATCGCCCTTCACGTCCAAAAGTACGATCGCCCTTCACGTCCAAAAGTACGATCGCCCTCGATAATTTGATTGTTAACTTATCAAACACCCTCCCCCAAGAAAATTATCCTTGTGGATGAGGTAAATCAAACACCACTTCAAATCGGATGTTGGGCACTCGTTGCCGAAACAACTGAAGATGTCCCTCCGCATCCGATCGGCTGCGATAGCGACCGACGATCGCCCATTGCAAGCTGGACTGCCGAGGTGGCACAATAGGGGAAACTTCCAACAGATTGCAAGGCATGAGCGACAGCGAGCGGATTTCAGTGGTTTTGCCAACACAGGTTAAAAAGGATCTCGAAAAGTTGTGCGATCTCGAAAAGCGATCGATCTCCAACTTTGTCTACCTTCTGATTCAAGAGGCGATCGATCAAGCAAAAGCATCCGGCAAACTCAAATCAACAGATGGCTAAAACTAAAAGGATAACATCACATTATATTTGAGCCCGACTTAGTAGAGACAAATGAATCTAACCAATGAAATTACAATCAATCAAATTCAACAAGAATTAATTAGCCAAAAAGATGCAAAAAACTGGTTTTTAAGCTTCCCAACCCAATACCAGCAGGAGATATTGCAGCGGCTATCCTACATGATCCTCCAAGCAGGGGCGCGAGAAGAAGATGTTTCCCTAGCTATTGCCAAATCAAAACTTCGCCCAACATACACCCCTTGCGTGTTGCTGAGTAAAGGGCGATTAAAAGAACAAATGGGAAAGCTTTTGAAACTCCCGCCCTCAGAATTTATCAAAACCTTTTTCCTGTTAATAAGTTTATTGGCAATTGCTGATGCGCGCAGGTACGATAAATATTGTCAAGATGGCTGTAGCCACTGGTGGCACCGCGATTTGAGCGATCGCAAAGTTGTAGATGAAATTCAGCGCGAGTTTCAACAAAGCATTCTTGTTTAAGTTGTAGTAAGCTGTGATGCGATCGCCCGATCGCCCTTCATCCCCAGCCAACTCCTCAAATTGTCCAATCTTCAAACCTCAAACCCGGTACTCGCTCAAAATCTCGCCGATTCCGCGTCACCAGAATAGCATTTTTATAAATCACAGTAGCAGCAATCCGCAAATATTTTGTGCCGATGCGAATCTTTTGACGCACCAAATCTGTATAACAATTGTAAGCATCGCGATCGAACTTCAACACATTAACACTGTTGAAATACTCTACTCCATCCTGCAATCCCTTATAACCCCAGATTACTCGATCCGATTGAGAAGATTGATTAATCGCATTCAACCATCCCCGCATTTGTTCCTCAACGGTAATCACTGTTACTGCAATCTCTTCAGGATTAACCTGACTAACTCGCAGCTTTACCAGCGGATGTTCATTTTGAAAAAGCGTCAGACAATCCGTATCCAGTACCCACAAACTCATTTCACTTCGAGCTCCCCATCAAGTTGCTGGTAATCTGCTGCGATTTCCTCATCAAGGGTATTGCGATCGGCTTCCATATAAGCAACCACCTCACCAAACAGCGGATTGTCTTTATACATTCCCGCAAATTTCATCCACGGATGCTCCGGTTTTGGCGGTTTAATTTCCAGAGAAATCTGTTCAGATTTTTCTAGCCGATCGCCCACAACTAAGCTAATATTGGTAATAACTTCTTCCCGGCTATTACCATCAGCTTTACATTCTTCCCAACCCAAAACCACCGCTTGATATTTTCCCTCTGTTTTCTGTTCTATCAGCACTTTCAAAGCTGGACTATCTGGTTTTTTTTCTTGGATTTCCAGAGAAATGATTTCCGCTTTTTCTAAACGATTCGTGACCAACTGGCTGAGATTTGCGATCGCCTCTTCGCGAGTATTTCCCTCAGATTTACATTCTGGCAAACCCAATACAATCGCTTGATATTTTCCCTCCGTTTCCTGTTCGATGACGGCTGTCAAGGAAAAGTCAGTTAATTTGTCCGACGGCTTTAGTAATATTTTGGTACTCATAGTAGTAAATTCAACTAACAATTATATGTTTAATTATACCCGACATTTTACACCATTTTAATTTAAGCCTTTTAGGGACTGGCAAGATGCCCGTCCCACAAGAAAACAGACTCTTTGTGGAACAGGCATCTTGCCTGTTCCTGACAAAAAGCCACACAAACTACGAATCGCGATCGAGCTTCAGCACAGCCATAAAAGCCTCCTGCGGCACATCCACAGTACCCACAGACTTCATCCGCTTCTTACCCTTCGCCTGCTTTTGCAGCAACTTTTTCTTCCGCGAAATATCACCACCGTAACACTTCGCCAACACATCTTTCCGCAAAGCCGGAATGTGTTCCGAAGCAATCACCTTCGCGCCAATAGTCGCTTGAATGGGAACCTTAAATTGATGGCGAGGAATCAACTCCTTGAGTTTTTCCGTCAACCCGCGGCCCACATTATAAGCCTTATCCCGGTGTACGATCATCGCCAAAGCATCAACCGGATCGCCATTAATTAAAATGTCCAATTTCACCAACGGATTTTCGCGATAACCGATGATGTGATACTCCATGCTCGCATAACCGCGCGATCGCGATTTCATCTGATCGAAAAAGTCCGTCACCACCTCCGCCAAAGGCAACTCGTAAACCAGCGTAGTCCGCCCCTGACTCAGATACTTCATATCCATAAAAATGCCCCGCCGATTTTGAGACAACTCCATCAGCGTCCCCACATAGTTTTCCGGCGACAGCATTTCTACCCGCACATAAGGTTCCTCAATCTTCTCCCGATACTGAGGATCGGGCAAGTGGCTGGGATTGTCAATTGTTAACACTTCTCCTTTAATTGTTGTGACTTGATAAACCACAGAAGGAGCCGTAACAATCAAATCCAAATTGTATTCTCTCTCCAGTCTTTCCTGCACAATTTCCATGTGCAGCAAACCCAAGAAACCGCAGCGGAAACCAAATCCCATCGCACTCGAAGTTTCCGGTTCGTAAGAAAGCGCCGCATCGTTGAGTTCGAGTTTTTCTAAAGCTTCCCGCAAATCTGGAAATTGGTCAGCATCGATCGGGAACAAGCCGCAAAAAACCATCGGTTTTGCCTCTGTATAACCCGGCCAAGGCTCCGGTGCCGGCTTTTTGACCAAAGTAATCGTATCACCGACGCGAGCATCAGCTACAGCTTTAATTGCCGCGCCCAGATAACCCACTTCCCCTGCGTGCAGTTCGTCTACTTGAACTTGAGTCGGTGAAAGGATGCCCAATTCATCGATGACATATTCCTTACCCGAAACCATCAACAAAACTCGATCGCCCTTTTTAACACTTCCGTCCATCACCCGGAAATACACAATTACCCCGCGATAAGCATCGTAATAACTGTCAAAAATTAGCGCCCTCAGCGGTTTATCAACAGTATCCTGCGGCGGCGGCACCTTTTCGACGATCGCCTCCAAAATCTCATCAATACCAATTCCTTCCTTAGCAGAAGCCTCAATCGCCCCGCTACAGTCCAGACCGATAATTTCTTCAATTTCCCCTTTTACCCGTTCCGGTTCCGCCCCCGGCAGGTCAATTTTATTTAAAACCGGAATAATTTCCAAATTATTTCCCAAGGCAAGGTAGACATTTGCCAAGGTTTGTGCTTCCACACCTTGAGATGCGTCAACCACCAGCAGCGCCCCTTCGCAAGCAGCCAGCGATCGCGAAACCTCATAGGAGAAGTCTACGTGTCCGGGAGTGTCGATCAGATTGAGCACGTACTCCTGACCGTCCTTGGCAGTATAATTCATCCGAGCCGCTTGCAGCTTGATCGTAATGCCGCGTTCGCGTTCGAGATCCATATTGTCTAAAAACTGCTCCTTCATCTGCCGTGCCTGCACAGTCCCAGTCGCCTGCAACAGCCGATCTGCCAAGGTCGATTTTCCGTGGTCGATGTGAGCAATAATCGAAAAATTACGAATGCGAGATACAGGGACGTTAGTCATGTTTTTTATCGAAGAGCTAATCGGCAAAGGATACTTTTTGTTGTATGATTACACAAGCAAGAGTAGAGTGCTTACTTCCACCTCTTACTGGGGATTGAGATGAAACCACAACTGAGGCAAACCTCAAGAGTATCAGTTATTAGCCTTTCAAGTGTCCGACAGAGCCAGGACACCCAAAAGGAAAAAACTTTTCTCTCTCTCATTGTACAGAAAGCGGTTAAGCGGTTGAGGAAAGGTTGGGTGCAAATCAGGGACTTCAAATATCTAGTCCAGCCGGTTGTCCTGAAAAGAATTGAAACTTAAGAATTAAAACTAGGATTTTTAACTATGAGCGAATCAAGAATACCTTCCCACAGTTCGTCAGAAAAAGTCGAACTGTCCATCCATATCGATTCTGAACTGCTAGACCAAATTAAGCACTTGACGAATGACCCCAGCAAAGTCATTGAAACAGCAATCAAGCAGTGGCTCAGAGGCGAGCGCCGCGAAGACGAACTGGCTCTGGGTTTGCGTCGCAACCCCCCAGTCCCGCCACGCGGTGAATGGAACGACTAAGGTGCTCTGGCCCCAGACGGCGCGCGCAAATCAGCAGGCTGTGAAATTTAGATCGCGCGGGCGATCTCCTGCAGATTTCGTGGCTAAAGCTACAGGTGGCGGGCGAGTGAACTCGGCTAAATCACAACCTCGGAACAATTTCAGGTGAGGGAAAAAATGCGTGAGCCATTCCCTGACTAGAGTTGTTCGCAGCCTCATATTTTGGCGTAATTTTCACACTTGATAGTTAATCGGTGCAGATTCCTAATTTCTCAATCTTAATTTTTATCTTTAAATTACCCAAAACGGCTGAAAACGAATAGTTGTGAGTTTTGAGTTGAGTTCCGAATTAAGGAATTAATATTTGATGAGTTCATTAATAACTCAAAAGTCAATAGTAGAAGCCTAAAATTCTTGCAAATTGTGGGTTTGGAGCGATTAATGTTTTAATTAAAAAGCCAACAACTTTTTAATTGATTAATAACTCACAAATTAACAGTAGAAGCCCCAAACAATGGGGAGTCTTGAGTCTTTTATAAAAAACTCAAGACTCCAAAATCCGAACTACTTTCATCCCCTACTCTGATGGACTCTAACACAGATTTCCGGCGATCGAGCCTCGCCTCTACAGTTTTTTTTCAAGAGTTAGGGGCAGAATTAGTATTTACCCAAGACGCAAGGGGTCGATATCTATCTTTTTACTGGCAAAAAGCCGAGCAGTACAACCTTACAGCAGAACAAATTGTCGATCGCCCCCTCAGCGAAACCCTGCAACCCATCCCCCCTGCGCCTTATCTCGATATCCTGCGGCGGGCGCTCGAAACCCTCGTGCCGCAACGGTTCAGCTATCCATTTTGCCACGCCGGACAATATTTTCTCTTCGATTTGACACTCACTCCGGCGATCGACTCAAACGGCAAAGCTGCAAAAGTCTTAGTTATCGGAAGGCTGCTGTCTGACAAACCCACAGACAGACGGCCCGACTCCCCAGAATTCATGCTCTATCGAGCTTTGCCATCCCCCTGGGACGCCCGCCAACCAATGTCACTTCCAGCGAGCCGTATCCCCGGTCGATCGCTCCCTCCCTACTCGGAAATCGATCGTAAAATCATCTCCCAAATCGCTCAAAACCTGCACAAAACCCTCGATTTAGACACAATTTGGCAGCAAACTGTTAACAGCTTGGGTCAAGTTTTGAACGCAAGTCGCTGCATCATCTGTTCCTACAAAAAAGACAGCGAAAATCTCGAAACATCCCCCTTCCTTGCCTCGGAAAATCAGCAAAAATCGACCGCAGCAGCCGAATTACAACAGTCAATAGCCACAGACTCCTCGCCCCCGCTTTCCCCAGCTCAAATCGAAAATCTCCAATCGAAAACTTTTAAAGTAGTAGCTGAGTACCGCCAAGAAGCTTACTCTTCTATGCTGGGATTAGAACTGCGCGCAGCCGAACAGCCAGGGTGGATTCAAACTTTAGCCACATTAAAACCAGTAGCAGTCGATTACGCCTCCCCTGCCGCCGATCCCTTCCACCGCCATTCCGTGCTCGTAGCAGCTACCTCCTATGAAGACCAACCCAATGCACTGATATGTTTGCACCGCTGCGGCAGTTCCCCGAAATGGAGTCATGTCGAACTCGAATTCGCCCGCGAGTTAGTCGCTCAAGTCGGCAGTGCGATCGCCCACGCTACACTTTACCAAGAATTAGAACTAGCCCGCGCCGAAGCCGTAGCTCTTTCCCAACTTAAAAGTCAATTTCTTGCTAATACTTCTCACGAACTCCGCACCCCCCTCAACGGCATCATCGGCTTCCTAAAACTGCTTATGGACGGCATGGCAGATGACCCCGAAGAAGCGCACCAATTTATCGAAGAAGCTTACCGATCAGCAGTACATTTGTTCAATGTGATTAACGATATTTTGGATATCGCTAAAATCGAAGCTGGCAAAATGGAGTTAGACCTCGCTCCCGTCAAACTCGGTGAACTGTTGCAACAAGTTGAGAATTTTACACGGGTTCAAGTCGAGCAAAAGCGATTGCAATTTCAAATCCAAAAACCCCCTGTGGAGGACGAGATTATTGTGTACGGCAACTACCAACGCCTGCTTCAGGTAATCTTGAACCTCACGGGCAATGCGATTAAATTTACCGGGGAAGGGGGAATTCGCATCAGTGCCGAAATTATTAAGAAAAAGGTAACTGTTGACAACCAGCAGTTCCCCGGAATGGTAAAAATCCGAGTTGCTGATACTGGCATTGGCGTTTCTCTCGACAAGCAGGATAAATTATTTGAGTCATTTTTTCAGGTAGACGGCAATCGTACCAGACAATATGGCGGCACTGGTTTGGGATTGGCTATTTCTCAAAAACTGGTAGAAGCAATGGGGGGTACAGTAAATTTTTACAGTATGGGGGAAGGGCTGGGAGCGACTGTTACTTTTACTGTGCCGCTTTATCAAGAACCACTCTTTAAAAATTAATCATCAGTAATTGATCATCAGTAATTGGTCATCAGGACTTTGAAGGAATCAGGAATCAGGAATCAGCACAAATTAAGAAGCAATAGGGAATCAGGAAGCCGAAAAAAAAACTGCTAGAGCGGTTCTCAACTTTCGTGAGGTACTCGCCAGCTTTCTTATCATATCAAATCCGTTGGCATCGGAATTATTCATCTCTCTCTTCCCTTTCTCTGTATCCTCTGTGTCCTCTGCGGTTTAATCATTCCGATACAACCGGAATGGATATCAATTACCAATTACCAATTACCAAACTGTATCTTACTCACTTAAAAATTGCTATATTCGTGTATCCGTGAGTTCCGTTGCGTGAATAAAGGTCATCGATAATTGGTAATTATCCTATAAACACAGTTCGGGAGCATCTCATATTTGTAAAAACACTTCTTTTTGCTCCTTCCTTCTGGCTCCTGCCTCCTGTCTCCTGCCTCAAAACTCCAATTTCTAGCTTGGCTGCAAAAGTGAAATGCTCCCCACAGTTCGATCGCCCACCAACGTATCAATTTTGACTTTTATCCGTCGCCAAGCTCCCTCCTTGGGAGTTTTGGACTCATATTGATCACCCACGCCACTTCCGATCCCACCCAGAATTGGCATAAATCAAATCCGGGGAATACGGATAACAGCTCATCTTTAATCTGTAGGCTGGCAGCCCACACATCCTAGTAAAGACACCGCAAATACTTAGTAATGTTTGACGGTCTGTGGCAATATTTAAGTATAATTACGTAATCCATAAGTAGCACAGCGGCAGGCTGGTAAATTCAGTAACTCCCTGCTCTGTTGCCGGAGTGGTAAACTTTTGCCAGTCTAGTAGAAAAAGGGTTGCTATGAATCAGCAAATATCAGCTCAATCGCAAAAGCTTTTACTCCAAATTGGCAGAAATATTCGTCGAACCTTGGATCTCAATACCATCTGGCAGCAAACAGTTAACAGTCTGGGAGAAACACTAGGTGTCAGCCGCTGTATCCTTTGTCCCTATGAAAGTTCTAGCCTGCAAGTCAAAGTAGCTGCTGAATACTGCCAAGAACCATTTTTACCGATGCTGGGAATGGAAATCTCGCTCACAGCAGCACCTCATTTCCTTCAAGCTCTAGCCACCCTCGAACCGGTGGTAGTAGACTCCTTTGCAGCTAATGACCATTTTGGGCCGCAGTCGCTGCTAGTGGTGGCTACCGCTTACCAAGAGCAACCTAACGGCATAATTAGCTTGCATCAGTGCAAAGGTCGATCGTCTGGGAAGGGTAATGCCGATCGACCTTGGACTCAATGCCAGATCGAATTCGCACAAGAACTTGCCGAGCAAGTAGGAAGTGCGATCGCCCTCGCCACCCTCTACCAAGAGCGCAGCAAGCGAGTACAAGGACTATCCCAGCTCAAAAAGCAATTTTTGTTGAAGGCCTCTCACGAGCTCCGCACTCCCCTAAATCACATCATCGGCTATCTACAACTAACCATAGACGACCAAGCTGACGATCCCATAGAAGAGAGAGATTTTATCCAAGAAGCTCACCGTTCGGCTATCCACCTTTCTCAGGTAATTTCCAATATCTTAGATTACATTGAGTTAAGTGAAGCTTGCCAAACTCACGCAGAGTTAGCCACTTTCAGGAGTCAGGAAAAATCTGGGCATCAGTAAACCTTCTAGTGGCGTATTTAACAAGTCTCATATTTACCCTTCCAACAAGTTTTACTCTGGAAAAAGCTGACACTTTATCGATAGATTCCCTCACTAAATTCGGTAGCTGGTTCATCAATTATTTTTAGGGAATTATAGTTTTATAGCAATCGCCACATCGGTAAGGACAGAAATAAGCTCATGAATAGATCCCTGACCCTTGTAGCATCAACGGTTTGATGCAGTTTAAAAACTGTCAACTGTCAACTGTCAACTGTCAACTGTCAACTGCTATACACAGTACAGCATAGCAACTACTACACGTAGTAGCCCGGTGTATTTATCAGATTATGTCCGCTCGAACGACTCCCATCAAATAGGTTATTTGACCGGAAAGGATATGGCAAGCATAAGATTGCACTTTCACACTTTTAATGCTTTTAACTTGTGCTTGATATAATTACCAGAAAAAATTGGTTTAAAGCCCCAAGCCTGATCGGGAGAAATTAAAAGAAGACTATTCATTACTCCAATCCTCTTCCTTCCAGGTAGAGGTCGCTACCCGTGCAGTCAACTGTCAACTGTCAACTGTCAACTGTCAACTGTCAACTGTCAACTGTCAACTGAACCACTTCCCTTTTTTTTCGGAGTTTTTTGAGGGCTGACATAGCGCGCCCAAAAAGGTTCCTCCATATCTTTCATCGCTGCTAGTTTTTGGCGCTCTTCCTCTATGCGCTTGCGTTCTGAAAGATTAGAAAATATGTTGATACTGCCGACAGCCTGACCGCCCGCATCTCGCACGCGTGCGGCAAACAGCCAAACATCGATCGAACTACCGTCTTTTTTCAACAAAGATATTTCCAAACCGTTTTGCGGCTTGCCATTAGACGCAGACTTTAGCAGCGCGTAAAAATCTTGCTTTTGGCCTTCAGGAATATTCGGTAAAGGTTTCCCTAAAACCTCAGCCGCAGTCCAGCCAAAAAGTTGTTCGGCGGCGCGGTTCCAAACAACGGTATTGCCGTCATTGCTGGTACAGTTAATCGCCAGCGGCGCCGATGCTATCTGCGCTTGCAAAACTTGGTTAACGAGTTGCAGTTTCAATTCTACTTGCTTGCGATCGGTAATTTCCTGACAAGCGCCCCACAAACGGACAACCCGTTCAGCAGTTTTGTCCCACACCACTTGCCAGTAGTCCCGCACCCAGCGCACCTCGCCTTTTTGATTAATAATGCGATACTCATTAGCTCCAGTGCGGCTAAAAGTACAGCCTTCTAACTGTTTAATTAACATTTCCCTGTCGTCGGGATGAACGAGTTCGGAGTTCCACCAACCAAACGATTCTAATTCTTCAGGAACGATCCCGGTGCAGCGCTCAAAAGCTTCTGTCGCCCACTCGCAGGCGAACTTGCCCTCGGGCAGTCCCTTAAAAGAATAGGCAAAATCCGAAGTAATTTGCGACATAACTCTGTAGTGGAGTTCCGACTCTCGGACTGCGATTTCAGCTTGCTTTCGTTCCCCTATTTCCCGCGAATTAATTATAATTCCCTGCACGCTAGAATCGGAAAGCAAACTGTTACCTATCGACTCCATGTAGATCCAAGAACCGTCAGCGTGGCGTTTCCGATATTCGATTGCCCCCCCAATTCCTGGAAATTCTAACAACTTACCAAAATACGTCTGCCAAGCCAGCAAATCGTCTGGATGGATTAACTCGCCGTGAAATTTGCCAATTCTTTCTTCTGGGTTGTAACCCAAAAGTCGCTGTAGGGCTCCGCTGTGGTATCGAACTCGCCCGTCGGAGCCAACAATGCTAATTAGATCGGGAGAATTACGCAGCATAGCTTGCAGTTTTGCTTCGCTTTTAATTAACCCTTGATTGTCCCTGCGATGCTGGCTGATTTGTTTTTCCAACTGCTCCCGTAGCTGTCTGATTTGCCCTACTTGCTGGGCTACAGTGCGTTCCAATAGGCGATTATTTTTTTCGATTTCAACCAGCTTTGCTGCGTTATATGTCGCGCTTTCAAACAAGTGGCTGCCTGCTATTTCATGTAGAGAATTTGATAAATTTCCCAAGATTTTTGTGAAAATTGCCTGTTGCGGATGTGGCAATTCCCTAGCTTGTTCCTGCAATGTTTCTAAGTGTTTGTAGACAGTTTCTAGCATTTTATTAAGGGGGGGGATCTAATAGTTGCCTGCGGGTGCAACCCCTAAAAAGCGGACACAAGTTTTTTCAACATAACCCATAATATCAATTCCGGCTGCGCCGGAATGATATCAAATCCGCGCTTCATCGTCGGGCGTAAAGTCGAATCAAGCTGCCAACAAATAATTCGCGCAATTTTCATTTTTTTGACTCACAGTCAACAGTCAACAGCGATGCCCTGAGCGAAGTCGAAGGGTCAACAGTCAACAATGATTCCGGTGCAACCGGAATCGATATAACTAAGACTGGTGTCTGGCGATCGACCGATCGCGCTCTCAATAACCAGGCATTTTGGGACTTTATTTTCAAATCATAGCAACCGATAGAGAAAGTAAATTCTTGTGGCGCCCTAATTGCCAGCCCAGCAGCACCCCCAAGAAGTGCTCGCCAGGAGTGCGGGTAACTCCCCTACCCAGTGAATGTGGGGCTTCTCGCGGTTAAGCTAAACTAGATGGGTGTCAAGAGAAAGAGGGATTTATGACAGAGCAAGCCAACGCTCGCGATTTGTTTCGCGCTGCTTACGAACACCGCTATACCTGGGATGCCAATTTTCCCGGTTATAGTGCCGATATTGAACTCAAACAGGGCGACGAAGTATATACGGGTCATGTTTCCATCAAACCCGACATGAGCGTGGAAGTCAGCGGCATTGAAGATGAGGAAGTGCAGCAGAGCGTTTACACCCAAATGCGGGACATTGTTACCCACCGCAAGCGCTCGACATTTGAAAAATCTCACGGCAAAAATAGCTTCACTTTGGGCGAGAAGGACAGCACCGACGCTGTGGATATTTTAGTGCAAGGCGACTCAATGGGGTCTAACTATAAAATCCGAGGTCTCTCAATTTGTCAAGTCAGCCGGGTGATGGGCCGCATGGCTTTCGTAATTGACACGCACAAAAGCTTAGAGACTCCCGAAGGTTCTTTGGCTAGCCACTACGATGCCGTTTTCCGCAACCCGCAAACCGACGAAGTCATCAAAGAACTCGAATTTGAAGATACCTTTGAGAAGATAGGCGACTATTATGTGATGACAAAGCAAGTAGTTCGAGCAAAAGAAAAAGGTCAACTGACAACAACCGAGTTCAACTACTCCAATGTCAAACTGCTAGAACCAGCAGTAGTGTAGCGCGATCAAAAACCCGATTTCTTAAATAAAACGGGTTTTTTTGGTTAACGTATCAGAATCAACTTGATTTGGCGGCAAGTAACGCTACGATCGAACTAGAGAGCGAATTGGGATCGAGCATCAGCGTGACAGAAACCGGGTTTCCTGCCGCGGGCTCACCTGAGTGCCTAAGTATTTTATCAAAAAACCCGGTTTCTTAAATCCCGCGCGGGTTGAGAATGCTGTCCTTGAGTCAAATCTAACTTTCATCAACTGCAAGAAATCATCACAGAGGCGAAATATGACACTAGCACTAACCAGAGATAACGTCGAAACAGTTCTCGATGAAATGCGCCCCTACCTGATATCTGACGGTGGCAACGTCGAACTCGTAGAAATTGACGGCCCAGTGGTACACCTGAGACTGCAAGGAGCTTGTGGCTCTTGCCCGAGTTCCACAATGACTCTGAGAATGGGCATTGAACGTCGCCTGCGCGAGGCTATCCCAGAAATTGCCGAAGTCGAACAGGTAATGTAATTAGTCAGTTGGCAATTGGCAGTTGGCAATTGGCAGTTGGCAGTTGACTGTTGACAGTTGACTGTTGACGTTTGACAGTTGGCAGTTGACTGTTGACGTTTGACAGTTGGCAGTTGACTGTTGACTGTTACAAATTACCAGTTGACTGTTGACTGTTACCAATTACCAAATTTAATTACCAATTACCCATTACCAATTACCAAATTCAATTACCAATTACCCATTACCAAATTCGATGTCTCACCCCCTTTACGTAGCCTTCATTTGGCACCAACACCAACCGCTGTATAAATCCCGAGTATCCGCTACAGCAAAAGAGGCTCAATACCGACTGCCTTGGGTGCGCCTGCACGGAGTCAAAGACTACTTGGATTTAGTGCTGATTTTGGCAAAATATCCCAAACTACATCAAACAGTAAACCTGGTTCCGTCCTTAATTTTGCAGATAGAAGACTGCATCGCAGACAGAGCATTAGACCCTTACTTGGCGGTGACATTAAAGCCAGTAGAAAATTTAAATATCGAAGAACAAGAGTTCATTTTAGAACACTTCTTTGACGCCAATTACCACACCCTGATTCAGCCACATCCCCGGTACGCTCAACTCTACACTCAGCGGCAGGAAAAAGGCATTCAGTGGTGTTTGGCAAACTGGAAATTGCAGGATTTTAGCGACTTGCTGGCCTGGCACAATTTAGCTTGGATGGACCCGCTGTTTTGGGACGACCCCGAGATTGCAGGGTGGCTGAAACAAGGACAAAATTTTAGTTTGGTAGACAGAAAAAAAATCTACTCAAAACAAAAAGAAATCCTCGCCAAAATCATTCCCCAGCACCGAAAAATGCAAGCTGAGGGACAGTTGGAAGTCACCACAACCCCGTACACGCACCCGATTTTGCCGCTGCTTGCCGATACCAACAGCGGGCGCATAGCTATTCCTAACATGACGCTGCCAAAACACCGGTTTGAGTGGGCAGAAGATATTCCCAGACACTTGAGAAAATCCTGGGAAATGTATCAAGAAAGGTTTGATTGTCAACCGCGCGGTTTGTGGCCGTCGGAACAAGCAGTCAGCCCGGAAATTTTGCCCTACATTGCTAAACAAGGTTTTAAATGGATTGTCTCGGATGAGGCAGTATTGGGGTGGACAATTAAACAGTTTTTTAACCGGGATGGGGCGGGGAATGTTTGCGAACCAGAATTGTTGTATCGCCCTTATCGTTTAGAAACTCCAGATGGCGATTTGGCGATCGTATTTCGAGACCACAGATTGTCTGATTTGATTGGGTTTACCTACGGTTCGATGGAACCGGAAAAAGCAGCGTCAGATTTGGTGGGACACTTGGAGGCGATCGGCAGAACTCTCAAACACCGACAGTCCGACGGCCAAACAGCTTTAGAAAATCCCTGGTTGGTGACGATCGCCCTAGACGGCGAAAATTGCTGGGAATTCTATCCCGAGGACGGCAAACCGTTCTTAGAATCGCTCTATGAAACTCTCAGCGACAGTCCAGATATCAAATTAGTCACAGTTTCGGAATTTCTCGACAAATTCCCAGCAACCGAAACAATACCCGCAGCCCAACTGCACACCGGTTCCTGGGTGGACGGTTCCCTGACAACTTGGATCGGCGATCCCGCGAAAAATCGGGCTTGGGACTTGTTAGGGGCGGCGAGACAAATGCTGGCCAACCATCCAGAGGCCACAGAAGAAAGCAACCCAGAAGCTTGGGAAGCGCTTTATGCGGCCGAAGGTTCCGACTGGTTCTGGTGGTTTGGCGAAGGCCACACGTCGAACCAAGATGCTATGTTCGACCAGCTATTTCGCGAACACGTAGCGGCGATTTACGAGGCTCTTGGCGAGCCCGTACCCCCGGAAGTGCGGCGGCAAGTAGAGGTGCATGAGGTTCAAGGCGACCACCAGCCGCTGAGCTTTATTCACCCGGTGATTGACGGTATCGGCAACGAACAGGATTGGGACAAAGCCGGTCGGATTGAAGTTGGCGGAGCAAGGGGTACGATGCACCGGAGTTCGGCAATTCAGCGGCTTTGGTACGGGGTTGACCACTTGAATTTTTACATTCGCGCCGACTTCAAGGCAGGGGTGCGGCCGGGAATTGATTGTCCTCCAGAGTTAAATTTGTTCTGGTTTTATCCCGATCGCACGATGAAAAACAGTCGGATTCCGCTGTCGGGTTTGCCCGACGAAGCACCGCTAAACTACCTATTCCACCATCAGTTAGAGGTTAATTTGCTGACGAAATCAATTGCGTTTCACGAAGCAGGAGAGGGGGATGAGTGGCAGCCCCGCCTCAGCCGGGCCCAAGTGGGATTGGATAAATGTTTGGAGATAGCAGTGCCCTGGGCGGATTTGCAGATTATGCCCGACTGGCAGGTGAGGCTGATTGCAGTTTTATCGGAAGGGGAGCGTTACTCTACCTGTATGCCGGAAGATGCTTTGATTCCGATCGGAATGCCGTAAAAAGACAGTTGACAGTTGACAGTTGTCAGTTGACAGTTGTCATTGGTCATTAGTTATTGGTCATTGGTCATTAGTCCTATTGTGTCCGGTCGTTCTACCGCTATAAAATTGGTTCGAGCGTTAGGACTTCAGTCCTCTGTCTTATGAGGACTGAAGTCCTCACTACAAACCTGAGACTGGGTGAATTTACCGAACATCACATCATTAGTCAGTGGGAAATTAACAAACTAATGAGTCGCATTTTGCTATTGGTCGATCGCCACCAACAACCTAATTTGCCGATCGCACACCTCAACATCGAGCATGAGGTGATTGTACTCGATCGCGCTTTAGATCCCAACTCCGAATTTCCCTTTCCCCAAATCGCTTTTGACTTGTGCATTCTCGACGAGGCAAATTTCGATCGCATCGGGCCGCTGGTAGAATCATTAAAAGCTGCCGCCGAGCCGATATTTTTACCGTTTTTGCTTGTTAGTAAATCCCAAACGCCTGCTCTTTCTGAGCAGCCATTTTCGCAGCAGGCAAAACAACTCGAACGCAGAATAGACGATTTGATAGTAAGTTTAAGTCCCGTCGAACCCACCCAACTGCACTTGCGGGTAGAGAATTTGTTGGCCCGCAGGCGGCTGTCGCTAGAACTCCACAGACTTCAGGAAGCAATTAAAGAAAGGACTTTTACAGAAAGTTTGTTAATCGATTCGCTGCAAACGGCAAACGAAAACCTGCAACGGGAAACCGCCAAGCGGGCGGAGGTAGAAGCTGTACCGCCAGAAAACTCCTATCTCGACTCGCTGATGAATGCCATGCCAGATATTGTCTGCTTCAAAGATCACGAGGGCAGGTGGCTGGAGGCAAATAAAGCGATATTGGAAGTGTTCGAGCTAGAAAAAATAGACTACCACGGCCTCACAGATTCTGAGCTAGGAGAATTCAGCAGTTTTTACCGCGAGGCCCTACAGGCGTGCGAGGTCAGCGATCGAGAAGCGTGGGCAAAAGGTAAGCTTTCTAGGGGGGAAGAAATGATTCCCCGATCGGACGGTACTGTGAAAATCTACGACGTGATTAAAGTACCCGTATTTCACCCCGACGGCAGACGCAAAAGTATCGTGATTTTGGGCCGCGACATCACGGAATACAAGCAAACTAGAGACGAACTCGTGCGCTTAGCCTCGATTGTCGAGTCTTCCGACGACGGCATCGTCAGCAAAACCCTCGCCGGGACAATTCAGAGCTGGAACGCAGGAGCAGAGAAGATTTACGGCTACTGTGCGGCGGAAATCAAGGGGAAGTCGATCGAGATTTTAGCCATACCCGAACGCCCCAAGGAAATGCCCCAAATTCTGGAAAATATTAGGGCTGGAGCCAGCATCGACCATTACGAAACCGTGCACTTGCGGAAAGACGGCCAACAGATAGATGTGTCTCTGACTATTTCTCCAATTAAAGACGCCACTGGAGCGCTAACGGGCATTTCGACAATCGCTCGCGACATCAGCGACAGCAAGCGAGTCGAAAAAGCCTTTGAACAACTCCGCCACCAAACAGAAATGATTTTGTTCTCCGCAGGAGAAGGAATTTGCGGGTTGAACAAACAGGGAAAAGTAACTTTTGTCAATCCGGCGGCGGTGAGAATGGCTGGGTGTGAATCGAAGGAATTGATTGATCGACCAGTCTATGAAAGCTTACACCGTTCACATGAAAAATTCTCAAAGGCGATCGAGCAACTGTCACCTGCAACAAACATCAATTCAGGCTCTGAACTTGTCCCACACTGCGCCGCACAGCAGGCGGACAAACTGCTGCCGAACCGGGTAAGTTCTCAAATTTTAGCCACCTTGGAAGACGGAGAGGCGCGGCGCGTCACCGATGAGATTTTTTGGCGGCGAGACGGCAGCAGTTTTCCGGTTGAGTACGTTGTTGCTCCGATGCGAGAAGAAGGCGAAATTATTGGAGCTGTGGTGAATTTTAAAGATATCACGGAGCGGCTTGCCGTCGAGCGCATGAAAGATGAATTCATCTCTGTGGTCAGCCACGAACTGCGGACGCCCATGACCTCGATTCACGGCGCCCTCGGCCTCCTCAACAGCGGCCTGCTGGACGCTTACCCCCAGAAAGCTAAGCGGATGCTGGAGATTGCTGTCACTAATACTGACCGCTTAGTGCGGTTGGTCAACGACATCCTGGATTTAGAGCGGATGGAGTCGAGTTACAGCACTGTCATCAAACAAACTTGCAATGTGGCTGAGCTGATGTTGCAGGCGACTGACGAGATGCAGGGAATGGCTCAGCAGGCGGGAGTTACTCTGTCGGTGAAGCCTGTGGGGGCGCAATTGCAAGCTGTTCCCGATCGGCTAATTCAAGCCTTGACAAATTTACTCAGTAATGCTATAAAATTTTCTCCCTCCGGCGCTACTGTTTGGCTGAGTGGGGAGTTGACCCACAATCTGGATGTGGCAGAAAAAGCAGCGCACAAGTCGGTGTCGTCTCCGTCTTTGTTGTCTCCTGAGCCTGCCGCCGCGCCTCCGCACTTGCCAGTTCCGAGCTCGTGGTACATCGTGATTGCTGTGAAAGACCAAGGGCGGGGTATTCCGCCAGACAAGTTGGAGATGGTCTTTGAACGCTTTCAACAAGTTGATGCTTCTGATTCTCGCCAGAAGGGAGGTACTGGTTTGGGGCTGGCTATTTGTCGCAGTATCGTACAGCAGCACGGGGGGCGGATGTGGGTGGAGAGCGTTGTGGGGGAGGGCAGCACTTTTTTCTTAAGTCTGCCACTTCTGAGGGAGGGGCTGGCAACTGAAAGTTAATTTCTACGCAGGTGTACCCAAAGTTACTGATTTTGTGCAGATTGTTTGTCGATGACTCGATAAAACAATCTCAGCCTTTTCTGCTGTTTGGGGACTGCGGGCAAAAAGCACAATTTGAGGTCGAAAAGCGGCTTTTTTTGGGTGGGATATTTTACAGCCACCGCGCCAGACGGTTAGGACGTTCTTAGTTGAAACCCTGGCTGTCGATGGCAACTTAGGTCTTCCTTGTTCCTTCTTCCTTCAACATTTGCTATACAGTTTTGAAAATTTACTGTACAGTCCGATCGGGTAAGATAATTTGCTTTACAAAATATTCACATTTGACCTCTAATCTGTGATCAGTTCTCATTACTAAAAAAATGTTAATTTTGACTGCCAAGCGCATCTTGGTTATTGACGATGCGGAAGATATTCGGGAAGTAGCTCAAGTCAGTCTTGAACTGGTGGGGGGCTGGGAAGTCCTGACAGCGAGTTCGGGCCGCGAGGGCGTTGCTAAGGCTCTTGCCGAACAGCCTGATGCTATTCTATTGGACGTGATGATGCCCGACCAAGACGGGCCTACTACTTTTCTACAGTTACAAGCTAATAATGCTACGCAGCACATTCCGGTAATTTTATTGACAGCTAAGGCTCTGGCTGGGGACAGGCGGATGTTCGCTGATTTGGGGGTGGTGAGCGTGATTGCTAAGCCTTTTGAACCGATGTTTTTGGCGGCTCAGGTCGCTGAGGCTTTGGGCTGGGAGCAAGAATAGATCGATCGCGCGCATTGAATTGTGCAGCTTTTCAAGCAGTAGTTTTGCAGGCAAAGAGAGTTAAAAAAACTTGGTTTCTTTGGTATGGTTCCTTAGATCCAATCGGGGCGATCGGACAGCATATATGTAGCGACTTAGGCGCCGTACCTTTCGTCCTGTCAGCTTAAGACTAAAAACCTCAGTCCGGTATCAGTTTCAACCCTGTCGGTATTGGGGTGAAATTGATACCAATTAGGGATGCCTAAATCCCTATGGGTAGTGAGTTCATTTAACCGAATTCGGCCTCAGCCATGAGAACAGTATTCCTACTGATGTATCGGGAAAATATAAGCTAGCAGGATTATTTTACTTTTTGTAACAACTCACTCGTCTTCATAAGTTCTTCAGGTTTTAGTTTTATGTTTAAGCAGAACGTCAGGGATCGCTCCTGACTGTTGGCAGACACATTGGGAGAAGACGACTATGCCCTCAGCTTACATTTTGCTACTAATAGTTTCTCTGGCAGCAGTCTGGGTTTACTGGCAAACCTCTCAAGATATTTTTGTTCTTGTGGCTTGGGCCGGGCTGGGTTGTTTTATTTGGGGTTTCTCTTGGGCTCCTTGGAGCGTTCAGCTTTTGATTGTGGTGTTACTCTTGGGCCTCCAAAAGTGCTACTTGCGCGACGCTCAAAGCTGTGAGTGAAAGAGATTTTTTATTTTGGTGCCTGGAATTGAGATGTGCAGGCATTCGTGAATCTCTCTAATGATTGGGTTATCGCTCCATATCTTCAAAAAAGGTTTAAAATATCATGAATAGTTGCCCTTGTTGCTCCTCTCAATTGCTCCGCCACGCTCGCCACAATCGCGTTTACTGGTTCTGCTCGCACTGCTGGCAGGAAATGCCGGATCTGTCGGAGATGATTTTACGTAACAGCGCCCGCACTCACAAACGCGACGGTTTGGTGAAGGTTGCGAATTTGACTCCTAAATTGAGGATTTTGGATTCCGTAGGAATTGCTTAGTTTGCTGGAGTTAGTCTCGCGATAAATATTGAGACAGAAAAAAGTTTTGATTGTGCCATCTGTTGGATTTTTTCATAAAAAATGCAAAAGCCCCTTCAGCGTGATGAAGGGGACTTATTAGCGGGGGGCTTTTGCACTTGTGATGGGGTCGATCGCCCGACTGAATTTCAGCTATTGTATGCAGTTAAGCTGATTACATCAAACCAATTTGAGAGAGAATGCCTTGACCGGTGAGGAATTCGGTAGCTAGACCGATAACGAAGCCCAACATTGCCAAACGGCCGTTCCAGGTTTCAGCAAACTCAGTGAAGCCAACTTTTGCGTTTTTGTTTTCCATGACCAGAAACCTCGTTTAATTTCAACCTTATGTAACTAAACTTAACACAGCAGTACAAAGTTTGCAACATATTTTTACATTGACTGTTCAAATGCCGGAGATCAGCGGGATGATCCCGCAGGGAGAGGGGCGATCCTCTTCGAGGGCTTCGCTAACGGGCGATCGCATCGGAGGCGAGAAACCCGGTTTCTTCTTGTATTTTTTGTGACTCGTCGCAAAATCTCGTAGAAACCGGGTTTCTGAGGTCAGGGCGCGTGGGTCGAAGGATATCAGAAAAATAATTTTTAGTTAATATAAAATAGCAAAAATCTAGTGACACTCCGCCTGGGGGGCCCCGGAAGAGCAAACCCTAATTGTTTCCCACACAGCATAATTCCGGGGCACCATGCAATCTGAATCTATTAGATGCGAAGGTATTTCACAAAAATACTCATCACCTCACCACTTTTAGCAGTTGGTAGCAGGGGACTCCAGACACCAACCTCAGCGTACCCGCGCGCGTGGAGTAGGTAAATTGTACTCCTGACAGCTTGGGGAGAACCTATCAGCAGATGTTTGAGGGGTTCTTTCTCAGGATTTGCTGCGTCGGGAGTTAGCAGGGACGCGGGAAGTTGAATGGCGTCGCTGCTGGAATTCGATAAAAAACTCTGTGTCACAGTGATTAAAGGCTTTTGCTAGTTGAGTGCTACATCCAAAAAATACAACACCCAGCCCGCTTGACACCACCAATTCAGTGTAAATATTCCCCTATTTTCTTAGATTTGTTTTTGATTCGTTCTAGTACCTCCTCCAAAAAGTCTTCATTTTTGCCAGCAACCTCTATCATCTCTCGCAGCGTGTCAGCGTATGACAAGGTACGCTTGTGGTGGTCTGGCATTTTTTCAAAACTCGGGCCCCACCGCTTGACGGCATCAATATTAACGCCTAAAACCTTTACCAGAAGCAGGTTGCAACGCGCTTTGTAGCCTCTGGCTTTTTCTTCTTCTTGTGTGGCGTGGAACCACCGACGGCAAAAATCCCAAGCTTCCATTGACTCACTCAGCCAGCTAAACCATTTGTCGCGTCGCGACGTTCTGCAAGTTCGCAACATAGGGTAAAAATTACACTGTTTTAGGATTATGGTATCATCCCATTTGGTGTAATATTTCCCCTAATAGACTATAGCTGACAATTGATGCGACGATAGTACGGAACGAAGTTCGCGATCGCACTCCGCAGGCTTCCTCCGCAGCAGTCGATCGGGAAGGGCGATCGGCGAAGCATTTTAGCAAAATTAGTAATAAATACTCATTGCATTTAATTGTTATTAGTGCTTTCCTAGTAATAAGGCTGATTTTTCAGCATCCAAAAGCGCAAAGCTGTGGGATGTTGTTGCAGCCGCAGGAGTTCTGGTTACGACCGATCGAGTCGTCAACCGTGAGACTGGATGGACAGCTATATATTTTGTTAAAAAATGAGCTAAACCTTCAGATTTTTAATCCAATGTTTAGCTGTGTATCCATTCTCACGGTTGACCACTCGTTCAGTCGTAACCAGAACTCCTGCGGGTTCTGCAACTTTAGACCCACCCCCCCAGTAACACTTAAAAAAAGTTACTGGCGGAGAGAGTTGTTAGATTGGGGAATTTCCAAAAGGGAAATCCTCTCTTCAATGCTTCTTGTGCGCCAGATGCCTGATTTAAATGCCGTTAAGCAAACTAACAAATCTGGATGTACTAAAATGACTCACACTCGTTTAGAAATTGGCAAACAAATCAGTCATCAACAGCCTTTAGTTTCGGTTTATTGGGATTATCAAAACACCCCACATAAAAACCTAGCAAACAACTTGTTGCTTTTTGCTGATTTATTGGGATATGTAGTCAACATAAAAGTTTACGACAATTGGAAAAAAGACAACAAGGTCGATCAAAAAAGGAAAAGAACCTTAGTTCATCTTGGCTGGGAATGTGTTAATGTATCCCAGACAATCCCAAATGCTGCTGACTTTAGTTTGTTGTTCGACTGTTCAGGTGAAGCAGCAATTAGTCCATATTTACATACATTTATCATTGTGTCTGGAGACGGCTATAGTGAAATCTTGATTCCTAAGCTGCAAGACAAGGGTAAAAAGGTGATAATCTTGGCTCGACGAGATAGTGAAAATAAAAATCTGGAAAGTCTCGCCAATGAATTCTACTTTCTGGATAAATTACAGAATTTGATCGAGGCCTACAAACAAGTAGCTTAAATCTCCCTGTAATTCGCCTAACCGCAGATAGCAAAAATCCAGTTTATTTGATAAACTAGATTCTCCAAACCTACCGCTATCTGCGGCTATTTCATGTCTACTCCCGCAATAGCCCTTAACTCTGCCCAAAATGACAAGTATCAAACTCCCATGCAATTAACTAACCCAACAAAAGAAATACAAATGACCCTTCCCGAATTCAACAATGACAAACTGCTGCGCCAAGCGCTCACCCATCGTTCCTACGTCAACGAAAATCCCACATTCCGCGAAGCAGACAACGAACGCTTAGAATTTCTCGGCGATGCTTTGCTGACATTTCTCAGCGGCGAATATCTCTACCAGCGCCATCCTGAAATGGCAGAAGATAGACTTACTCGCCGGCGTTCTGCATTGGTAGATGAAAAACAATTAGCCAGATTTGCTACCGAAATCAGTTTAGACTTAAAAATGCGGCTCGGAAAAGGAGCTTTGCGAGAAGGCGGGATTACCAACCCCAATTTGCTCAGCAGCACCTTTGAAGCATTCATTGGCGCTTACTATCTGGACACGGAAGATATGGACAAAGTTCGGGAGTTTGTGTGGCAAATGTTTGATTCTGTTCCCGAAAATGTTGTGGAAACGCGATCGACTGTAGACTCGAAAAATCGCTTTCAAGAATGGGTACAAGCCAACGGTGACACGACTCCCCCCAAATACGTGACAGTCCAAGAAGGAGGCACACCCCACAAGCCGGAATTTCTCGCTAAAGTGTATGTTGCAGAGAAACTCTATGGAGAAGGTAAAGGCAAAAGCAAAAAAGATGCTGAGAAAAATGCGGCTGAAGATGCGCTAGCAAAGCTGAAAAAACGCGGACTGATCTAAACTTGAAAACATTGGTAAAAACTACTAGCTTTTTTGTGGGATTCCGGCGTTGGCGCAGCCCTCGAAGACGATCGCCCAAAATGATTTCCCGATCCACAATTAGGCTATAATCAGGGCTGGCGCGACTGTTACCACCGTCGATCGAGGGTTGCAATAGCAGAAATTCGTTGACGAGTGCCAGATTGTCGATCGTACTTTTGGTAAATATCAGAGCAATTCATGTCTACTCAAAACCCGACTACCCTGACTGTTGAAGCAGCACAGCAAATCCTCAAAGATTTTACTTGTCTGGATATGCAATCTGTAGCGTCGCCGCTGGAAAAACAGGCGTTACGTCAAGCGATTTTGCTAGTAGCAAGTTTGTCGGATTATCAAATGCTGGGAGTTTGCGCTGCTTCGACGGATGAGGGTTTTTTAGCTTTAGAAACTTATTTGAAAGCTTTCGGATATCAAGCTGTTTTAGATCCAAATACTGGTTCGACCTTTACCGGTTCGGTTTATATTAAGTTCAATACTTTGAAGGGTTCCTATTATGTTGATGGTTATCCGGGAACTTACCGAGGAGTTTTAGTGTCGTGTCAATTTTCCTCGGAAGATGGAGTTAGCGGGACTTACGGCCATTTACCTCTCGATTTATTTGTTGATTAATTGGGCATTGGGCATTGGGCATTGGGCATCGGGGATTGGGCATTGGGGATTGGGGATTGGGCATTGGGCATTGGGCATCGGGCATTGGAGCAAAAAACTAACAACTAACAAAGAACAAATAACAAATAACAAATAACAACAGTCAACAGCCAACAGCCAACAGCCAACAGCCAACAGTCAACAGTCAACAGTCAAATGTCAACTGTCAACTGTCAACTTACTCATTACCAATTAACCCTTACCACCGCTCAATTCGGGTTCTGGTTCCGGTGCGTTTTCTTCGGGCGATATCCCCAAAATGTCGCTGTACAAATTGACATATTTCTTGGCAGAAATATCCCACCCAAAATCTTCTCTCATGCCGCGCTGTTGCAGTTCTTTCCACTTATCTTTGTAGCGGAAACCTTCCCAAGTTCTGATCATGCAGGTGAACAAATCGAGGGGTTCGTAGCGATCGAAACAGTAACCAGTACCAGTATTGTCGATCGGGTTATTGTGGGAAACGGTATCAACTAAACCGCCGGTGCGGCGCACCATTGGGACGCAGCCGTAGCGGAGGGCGAGCATTTGGCTGATGCCGCAGGGCTCGAAACGGCTGGGCATCAGGAAGGTGTCGCAGCCTGCGTAAACGCGACGGGAGAGGGCTTCGTTGTAGAGCAATTGAGTGGACATCCGACCGGGATAGCGGGCTGTCATTTGCCAGAGTTGGGTTTCGTAGTAGCGATCGCCCGTTCCGAGTACAATAAACTGAGCGTCGGTATAGGCCATGAACAGATCGAGCATTTGAATGATCAAATCCAATCCCTTCTGTTCTACCAGCCGCGTCACCATGCCGATTAAAAAGGCACCTTTATTCACTTCCAAACCGACTTCTTCTTGCAGGGCAATTTTGTTAGCTGGGCGCTTTTCTAGCGTATCAACACTGAATTGTTGATGGAGGTACTTGTCAGTTGCTGGGTTGTAAGATTCTGTATCAATTCCGTTCAAAATTCCCGAAACTTTGCCGCCGATGTAAGACAGCAAACCTTCCAAAGTTTCGCCGTAAGCTGGGGTTTTGATTTGCTCGGCGTAGGTTGGCGAAACTGTATTTACGCGATCGGCAAACTGTACTGCTGCAGCCATTGTATTGTGACCTTGCATATACCAAGGACACCAAGTCATCTGTTCCAAACGCCAGCGCCACGGCCCTTGATAAGCTAAATTGTGAATAGTAAAAACCGTGCTGATATCGGGGTCAGGCTTCATCCAAACAGGTATCATCCCCGTGTGCCAGTCGTGACAGTGGATAATCTGGGGTTTCCAGTAATTCCAGGCAAATTCAGCGGCAGCATTAGCAAAAAAAGTGAACCTCCAATCTTCATCTAAACCGCCGTAAACGCGGCGCGGCAAGAAAGATGGATGTTGCAATAAGTATAAAGGTACATCGGTTCCCGCCAAAACACTTTCAAAGACTGAGAAATTTTGGAACATCGCCGCCCCATTCCAAACAGGTTTTTTGGGAACGTCCATTTTGTCGGGAACGAAGCCGTAGTAGGGCATGAAGATGCGGACATCGTGTCCCATGCGCCGCAAAAACTTAGGCAAAGCGCCGACGACATCCCCCATGCCGCCGACTTTGGCGAGGGGTGCAGCTTCGGCGGATACAAATAAAATTCGCATTATTTTTGTGTGTTCCTTGAGATAGTTAGTCTAGATTCAGTTTAAATGGCGAGGGACACAATGTTAACGCAGCGTCCAAAAACAAGTATAAATCTCTATTGTCGGTGGTTAAGCAAAAAATATTAGCGCCCCCTTTAAACAGTTAGTCGAGGCTGTGAAGGAAATATCAAATCTTCAGTCTCAAATATCCAGTCTCAAATCGACTTTAAAGGTAGGAAGTATGGAGTTTCTGCCCTATCGGATACCTGCAGATAGTTGGGATACAAAAACTGCCAATTGCTAGAGCGATCGCACCTACTGTACCTGACTATCTATGTCGCTGGGGCGATCGTGTAAATTATTGTTACAAAAATTCGCACTGTGCGTAAAAATAAAAGGCTTTTTCCTAAATACCTACATCTCCTGAAATTTGGGGAGAAAAAAGCTATGGGGTTTTTATCAAATAACCCGGAACAATCATCCTCACCTCAGCGTTAAATTCAATTAATTGTTAATTTATGGGTGGGGTGGGGGCGGGTTTTGATCATTTGTCGTTTGGTGTCAAATATCTGGGTCAACCCGCCCCTACAAATCTGGAAAATCTATCAACAATTCCCGACTAATTTTGAGAATCTTCCTCAAAAGTTTCCTCAAATCCAGCTAAAAAGTCATCCAAAGCTTCAGAAGCGATCGCCAAATTAATACTATCAGCATCCTCCAATCCCCACACATTCACCCCAACCACTTGACCGGCCATATTAATCAGCGGCCCGCCGGAATTTCCCGGATTAATCGCCGCATCAGTTTGCAACACCTTCACCTCAGCAACCCGATCCTCTTCCTCCCCTTCCTCAGACTCGTCAGGTTCGCGAATTGCACTAATAATACCTTGAGTTAAAGTTGCAGCAAACTGTCCCAAAGGATTACCCACCGCAATTACCCGATCGCCCACTTTCACATCAAAAGATAACTCTAAAGGAGGATGTTCTTGGGGAGATTCCACTTGTTCCCCTGTTTCCGGATCGAAGGTAAAATCGCTAATCAAAAGTAATGCTAAATCTTCTTCAGCATTACCAGTAAACACCACCTCGGCCAATCTCAACTTTCCGTCATTAGTTTCTACTAAAACCTGTTCGATTTCATCTTCTTCATAGAAGTAATCTTCATCCGCAATATCTTCGATAACGTGATAGTTAGTGACAATTATGTCCGGCGATACAAAAAAGCCGCTTCCCGAAGAAATTTCTTGTTCTGTATCCCAATCCATCACGTAAACTGAAACTATCGACGGCAAGATTTGTTCGACGACATCCGAGAAACTTCCTGCTTGAGTTTTGAACTCTTTCAATTGCTGCTGCAAAGCTTTTTGGTCTGCCTGCATTTTGCGATAAAGTTCCTGAACTTTTTTCACTTCCAGCTTTAATTGAGTTGCTCTAGCGCTCATGTTTTTGCCTTTCCCTAAAATAGATTGCTGATTTATTTGGGATGTTTGATTGTAGATTTTGGATTGGTATGTTGACAAGAATCAGACTAAGACCCAAGAAACCCGGTTTTTCCGAAAAATCCTAGGCTTTGCACCTTGGCATCCATCCATAAACCTGGTTTCTCAACAGCAGTCCTCAATTAGTCAGATATTTGTGAAATCATCCGCAATTTTCTCTAAAATTCCCATCAAACACCTAGAAACATACTACTAATTTACTCATTTTTGTCAAAGCGAAACGCCAGTTATTATTTTTAAATAAAAGGCGATATTTCGCGTTTAAAAGCATTGACAAATAAATGCTGAATTGGTTTAGGAACCGCGTTTAACTTCGATAAAAATTTCCTCCAAAATTTCGCTGGCTCCCTGTTCGCGCAGGCGGTGAGCGAGGTCAATTCCCAGCATTTCAGCAGTCTCGGCAGCGCCGGAAACAGTATCTTTGACGAAGCGCTGGCCGTCGAGACTCGATACCATTCCGGTTAAGGTTAATTGACCGTTTTCTATTTTGGTATTGACGCCGATTGGTACTTGACAGCCGCCTTCTAATTCCCGCAGAAATGCGCGTTCGGCATAACATCTTTGGGCGGTTTCCGTATGTTCGAGAGCTTTGATCACTGCCATGATTTCTGTGTCTCCAGCGCGGCATTCGATGCCCAATGCACCTTGTCCGACGGCGTGAAGGGAGATTTCGGGAGCGATAACTTGGTGGATGCGATCACCCATTCCCAATCTTTCCAATCCTGCAACTGCTAAAATAATGGCGTCGTAACCGCCATCATCTAATTTAGCGAGTCGAGTATTGAGATTGCCGCGAATATCTTTAAATTCAAAATGAGGGAAATGGTGCCGCAGTTGAGCCAGCCGCCGCAGGGAAGAAGTGCCGATTACGGAACCTGCGGGGAGGGTATCTAGTTGCTTGTCTTTGTGCTTGGAGTGAACTACCAAGGCGTCAGCGGGATTTTCCCGTTCGGTGACGCATCCTAAAATTAAACCTTCGGGCAAATTGGTAGGTAAATCTTTGAGGGAATGAACGGCAAAGTCCGTTTCATTGTTGAGCATCCCCGTTTCTAATTCTTTGGTGAAAAGTCCTTTGTCGCCGATTTTAGCGAGGGCGACATCAAGAATTATGTCCCCTTGGGTGGACATGGTGTGGACTTCAAAAGTGTGTTCCGGGAAGTGTTTCTGTAGCTGTTCTTGCACCCAGTGGGTTTGCACTAGAGCGAGTTGGCTTTTGCGGGAACCGATGCGGACGGTTCGGGAGGGGGCAGATGTGGTTGGGGACATAAGATCGATTGGAGGATAGCTTGAAATCAGCCAATATATTGACCTGATCTAGCGTACCGCAGGTGGGGACTTTAATTGCTGGTTGGCACAATTAGGGGGATAAAACTGAGCCGATCGACCTGGAGAGCGAAAGGCAGCCGACGCTGTATGATTTGCCTAGGGTCGATCGGGCCTAAGCTGGTGCAAGCTGAAGAGTTTGCTCCCAGGTTGCAGGATTTGAGGAGAGAAATGTGGGAATAAGGGGAAAAGGGCAATGTAATTGCGATCGAACTTCTCAAGCCACCTAATAGCTTACCATCAACAGTGGACTTATTGCATAAATCACAAGTTCGATCGGTCAACCGCAGATGCCAGAAAGATAAACACCGATGGACGCAGATAATTTCTAGATTCTTTGCGAAAAAAGGCAATTCAAGTCTAGTGATAGCTATTACCAAATCTCAAATTTAAAATCTAAAATAGTATTAACGTGACCCAGCTTGAAGTGCAGAATTTGCTATTCCAACAACTGCTGACTGCCTTCCATTTTTGAGACTTACTCGGTAAAGTACACCCAGCCTTTGCCACTCTACATAAGAAATGCAGTAATTACCACAAGTCTGGAAATAAATTCCCCTCATTCCGCCTGCTAATTCAATGCTTCTATAAGTATCCCTAGGCAATTGCGATGGAGGCGAAAACGGTTCATTTTTTTTAGCTGTGATTGTGCCAAAAGCACAAGCTCCGCCGCGGCAGTCTTTGCCTAAATACATTTCAACAATGTAACCGTGGGAGCCAGCTTGCACATCAAAATCAAGTTGCTGAGTGTCAGATAAAGGAAGTAGGCTCGGTAGAAAAACAGGTACTCGTGTTTTGCCTTTGATTTGCTGAGAAATGTTACTTACTGGAAAACGAGTATTAGCTTGATTTGTACCTGAATTGTTGGGAATTGGGGGAAATTTTTGGACAAAGTTTCTCCATTGTACAACTCTAGTTTTCTCAACGTTCAGAGTAGGAATAGAATATTTTTCTACAGCAACAGATGGCTGGCCGCCTGGAAGGTCGAAATTGCGGCGAATTACTGTAATTTCTGGTTTCCCTAACCCGTAAGTTGTGGCTGTGGTACGGGCGAGATTGCAGCTAATTTTGAAGTTTCCCATGTCAATGTTGCCATTGGCGGCTCCGTATGACCAATTGTAACCGGCCCAAGTGCGATCGCGATCGCACAAAAAACGCGAAATCTCAAACATCTTGGCAATATGAACATCGTACAACCGCAACTTGGAGCTGCCGGCAGATTGTGTAGTATTGCGATCGGGCACAATAAATTGGGCGGATTGCCAGCCATCTTGAGAAGTATAATTAAACCAGCGAATTTCTGTGATTTGCGTTTCTGTCCTTGCTAGGGCTGAGTATGGTATCAAAACTGCGTTAGCGAAGCCATCGAAGAGGATCGTCAAAGCAGTAACCACACCAACAACAATCGCCCCAAATAGCCATCTTCCCCTCATCATAATTTCCCTCCAAGTAGATAAGTATAACAAACCATATTACATTCGGCTGCGGCTTGCTGTCGGTTAACATTTATAGCCTTTCTAAAACAGGTGAGAAGTCAATCGATTTTAAATTTAAGATACTTCGATTTCGCCCTACAAGTTTTAGATTAATGGATTGAGAAATTGAAGGATTGACTGCTCATATCCTGTCCGGTAGATTACCACCATAAAAAAGGTTCATAGCGCGGACTAAAGTCCGCATAATGAACAAAATTTTATCGTTGTCAATCGAACTGACTTGATATCAATACCTCATTTTTCACTCTAACTGCCATATCATACAATAACAGTAAGATACGCCCAAAAGACGCACCCTACATAATTATTTCCTGTATTCAAGACTGCAAAACTTAACGTTTTCTCGCTAAAATAGCAGAATTAGCTGTTAAAATTAAATCCGATTCTCCTCCGTTTTTAATTGATATGGTATACATAAACCCCTGGTTTTTCCACTGAATAGATGCCGTGCAGTAAGCACCGCAACCGTTGTGAAAAACTCCGTTCATTCCGCCGGCAAGTTTAACATTTTTTAAAGTCTTAGTTACCCCTTCTACTTTCTTAGAAAATTCACCGCCTTTTTGAGCTCGAACTTCCCCAAAATTGCAAGCTCCCGCACCCCGGCAATTTGCTGTATAATCTATTGAAATAGCATAGCTATTTGGTTGCGCTTGGCTGTAATAGTAAAGCTTCCGCGAAACAATAAGCCGAGTGGGAATAAAAATCGGCACTTGTGTTTTGCCTTTTAATTTTGCCAAGATTTGACTTACCGGGACAGCAGTACCCGCTACAGCCACAGATTGGGTTTCCGGCAACCGCTGCGACAATTCGCCCGCACCCAAAACTCGCGATACAGGTACTAAAGCAGTCAACACGCACGCAGCAGTCGCCAAAAGTAATAATTTATTGTTCACTGTTTTTGTCCTAGATGTTGAAACATTCCCTTTTTGTCCCCAACTGCATTCACCTATTTACAACGATACTCCACAATACAAAAATCATCAGATGGCTCCCAGAAAAAATAGTTTAATTTTTGTTTACAAATTCGCCAAAATATACAGTTGCCGATAAAATAGAGCAAGCGACAAACTTAGGAGTCGAACGTGGAACTGCAAGAGTATTTACGCCAGCACGGATTGGAAACTTTGTGCGAAACTTATCATATCAAAGTTACCCGCCACCGCCAATACCCCAATCTAGTCTGTTTGAAATACTCGCAGATAGAATCTCCCCTGGGAGAAAAAATAGTCCAGCAGTGCCGCGGTATTATTTTAGATGAGTCTCAAGATTGGCAGATTGTTTCTTATCCCTACGACAAATTTTTTAATTACGGGGAAGGCCACGCCGCGGCAATTGATTGGAGTAGCGCCAAAGTTTACGAAAAACTAGACGGTTCTCTGATTACCATGTATTTTTATCAGGGAGAATGGAGAGTTCAATCTAGCGGTACTCCCGACGCAGCCGGCGAAGTTAACGGTTTTGGATTCAGCTTTGCGGAACTGTTTTGGAAAGTCTGGAAAGAATTAGGCTATGAATTACCGGAAGCAAGCGATGAGTGTTTTATCTTTGAGTTGATGACACCTTATAATAGAATAGTAGTTCAGCAAAAATACAATGATATCGTGCTGCACGGGGTTCGCAATACTGAAACGTTGCGAGAAACAGATCCCCTTTTTTGGGCAAACAGATATGCCTGGAAAGTAGTCAAATCCTATCCTTTGACTAGCTGGAAAGAAGTTATCGAAGCATCTCAACATTTAGATCCGATGGATTCGGAAGGGTATATTATTTGTGATGCTAACTTCAACCGAGTTAAGGTTAAGTCTCCGCAATATGTCGCGATTTCCCATCTCCGCGAAGGATTTTCGACGCGCAGGATGATCGAAATTGTTTTGACGAATGAAGGAGAAGAGTTTTTAGCTTATTTTCCCGAGTGGATTGATTTGTATCAAAAAGTTAAGAGTAAATATGAATTGTTGGTTCAAGAAATCGAGGAAGTTTACCGACAGCACGAACAGATTGAAGTGCAGAAAGATTTTGCTTTGGCTGTGAAACATTTGCCGTATTCGGGGATTTTGTTTTCTTTGCGAAACCGCAGAGTTACGGGAGTCAAAGAAGCTCTCCGCGATGTTACGATTCATAAAATAGAGGAGTTGTTAGGTTTGGATTACATCCATTTAGGATTGTAAACTAACCGCTCGATGATTTGTAGTCGCATCAAGTAAGATGCGAGTGTACAATTTCCAGCCTCCCCAGTAGGCACAGGTGCGTCGCCATGAGATTGTCGATGAAATTTAGAGATTTTTGAGGGCGACGCACCCTACCAGTTACTATTATTTATTGCAATGAAAAGAGTTGTTGTACTTGTCGGTTTACCTGCTTCTGGAAAATCTCAATTCGCGCGAGACTTGCTGCTGTCTGAGCCTGCAAGATGGGTGCGGACGAATAAAGATTTGTTGAGAGAAATGGCTCATGCTTCTCATTGGTCGCCTGCTAATGAAAAGTTTATTTTGCAGTTGAGAGATACGATTATTTTGATGGCTTTGGAAAGCGGCAAGCACGTAATTGTTGATGATACTAATTTTGGGCCTCATATCGAGCAGATCAAACAGTTGGTGAAGGGGAAAGCTATCGTTGAGGTTAATGATTCTTTTCTGCAAGTTCCGGTGGAGGAATGTATTAAACGGGATTTGAAAAGACTTAATTCGGTGGGGAAAGATGTGATTTTGAAGATGTACAATAAGTATGTGCGGGTTCCTGTTGCGCCGCCGGAATATAACCCGGATTTGCCGGATGCAATTCTTGTGGATATGGACGGTACGCTGGCACTTCTCAATGGTAGAAATCCTTTTGATGCTTCAAAGTGCGATCGCGATTTACCGAATCAGCCCGTCTTAGATACCGTCCGCAAGTGGCAGTCCAGCGCTAATATTATTGTAGTGTCGGGAAGAACCGATGACTGTCAGCCTCAAACTGAACAATGGTTGCAGCAGTATGAGGTGAATTATCACAGTCTTTATATGCGGAAAACTGGGGATATGAGGAAGGATGCAATTATGAAGGAGGAGTTTTACTGGCAGCATATTGCAGGGAAACATAATGTGAGGTTTGTGTTGGACGATCGCCAGCAGGTGGTTGATATGTGGCGAAGCTTGGGATTGACGGTATTTCAAGTAGATGAAGGGGATTTTTAAGGCAGGGTTTGTTTGGGTTTGGCGATCGCAATTAGGTTAACATAGTTAAACGTAAAATGTGACATATCTTAAATGCGCGACATCCAAGAAACCGGGTTTCTGCGATAATCTCAACATCCCCACCAAATTTTACAAAGAAACCGGGTTTCTGACTCTCCACGCGCGAATCTACTTGCAGGATATAATATTACTTGGCAGTTAAATTATGAGAACCAAAATTAAAAAAGAAATTTTACAGTTGGTAGCTCAAAATGATGGTAAGTGGTATTGGTATCAAATTGACCGCTACCTTAGTATCCGTCATCCAGAAACGCCTGGTCCGTACTTTAACGAAATTAAAGCACTTAAAGAAGAAGGATTGATTGATGAGCGGAAATATTCGGGTTCTAAATTTATAGGAGACTGGATGACTGATGCAGGAAGAGCGCGATTACAAGAATTGGGTTAATTGAAAGCAAATTAATTATCTTTATGCTAATGCTAATTCGGTTTGCTATGTCGATTCAAAAGGTTTGTTTACTGCGGGTGATGCTCAAACCAACTTTAATGCTAAAATCAAACTAAGATTGAAAAAAAAATTGTTATGATAGCCATTCCCCAAGCACCCAAAAAAATGACCGTTGAGGAATACCTCGAATGGGAAGCTCAACAAGAGATTCGCCACGAATATGTCAACGGCGAAGTTTTTGCCATGACAGGCAGTACAATTCCTCATAACGATCTTGCACTCAACTTTTACACTGCATTGCGCCCGCATCTGCGTTCCAGAGGCTGTCGGATGAACGTGTCAGATGTGAAATTGCAAGTCAGTTTTCAAAGCCGTTACTACTATCCTGATGTGATAGTCAGTTGCGATCCTGAAGACTTGAATTCCCGCACATTCATTCAGAATCCTAAAATAATTGTGGAAGTTCTCTCCCCTAGTACAAGTGCTAAGGATAGGGATGAAAAATTTACTTGTTACCTGAAAATTCCGACTTTGCAAGAGTATATCTTGATTGATTCACAAAAGATTTTTGTTGAGCGTTACTGTCGGGGAGAAGGCAGAATGTGGCTGTACTATTCTTACAATGCTGGGGAGATTATCACTTTATCAAGTATTGGGTTTGATTTGCCGATCGCACTTTTGTATGAAGGTGTTGGATTTGAAACAGAAACAGAAACGTAAATGGGAATGTTGAAAACCGCACATTTCGTAGGGGCGGGTTCACCGAAATCTCGAACACAAATCGAACAATCTGTTAAACCCGCCCTCCACCGCCCAATTTTACATCAACATTTTATCCCATACATTAAGGCGAGATTTGTATTTGCGATCGGGTGGGGGCGGGTTTGCGAGATTATTCATTTTTCCCAGAGATGGTTGGCGAACCCGCCCCTTGTATCTTAAAAGAGTGAGTCAGGCGATTGCCACCTCATTGATTCGATCATACCGATAATCAGGCGATCGTACCGACAATCAGGAGATCGTACCGACAATCAGGAGATCGTACCGACAATCAGGAGATCGTACCGACAATCAGGCGATCGTACCGATGATCAGGCGATCGTACCGATGATCAGTTGATCGTACCGATGATCAGTTGATCGTACCGATGATCAGTTGATCGTACCGACAATCAGTTGATCGTACCGACAATCAGTTGATCGTACCGATCGACGAAGTGAATCTAAAGAAACAAGGAAAGTTTTGTAGAAACGGTTCTGTAACAGGCGAAAGTGTGAGCAAGAGGACATCAGAAATCGGTGAAGTTGGCCCGCCCCTTAGACTAAACAAGTCTGTTGTGTAGATAAGCTCCCATTACTGATGACAGGCGCACCAAGCTGGACAGTATCTTAGGCTCTCGATCGAACGATCGAGAAAGCCTGCATTCACAAGGTTAGTATTAATTGCCTGTCAAGTTCTTTAATAGATCGGAGTACATGGAGAGCAAATAATGACAACAGTCTTAGGCATAGACATCAGTAAAAAAGACTTTTATGTCTCATTACTGACCGAAAGTCGTGCGACTAAACCCAAAAAGTTTACGAACAATACTCAAGGGTTTGAGAGTTTACATAACTGGCTCAAACAACAAAGTGTAGTCGAACTCCATGCTTGCATGGAAGCCACTAGCATTTACGGCGAAGCCTTAGCCGAATTCCTTTATGGGGTTGGCTTTCAGGTAAGTATCGTCAATCCGGCTCGTATTAAAGGGTTTGCCAAAAGCGAACTTCTGAGAACTAAAACAGACTCCGTAGATGCAGCACTGATTGCTCGTTTTTGTGCGGCGATGAAACCATCATTATGGACACCTACTGCACCCGAAGTCAAGGAATTACAAGCCTTGTTACGGCGACTCGAATCAGTCACAGAAATGATGACGAGCGAACAAAACCGTTTGGAAACAGCTACGCCAACAGTTGCTGCCCTTACCGAGGAACATTTGGACTATCTAAAACAGCAACAACAACTAATCAAAAAACTGATTAGTGACCATTTTGACCAACACCCACATTTAAAACAACAGCGCGAGCTGTTAACCTCAATTCCTGGCATTGGCGATTTAACAGCTTCTATATTATTAGCTGAAATTGGTGATGTTTCCGATTATGATAATGCTCGTCAATTAGCAGCCTATGCTGGTTTAACTCCCAGCGAACGTACTTCTGGGACTTCGGTTAAGGGCAAAACTCGTTTGTCTTGTACCGGAAACGTCCGACTGCGAAAAGCTTTGTATATGCCAGCGGTAGTGGCGATGCGTTATAACCCTTTGTTGAAAGCGATGAGTGAGCGATTATTGGGTCGTGGAAAGGTGAAAATGCAGGTAATTGGTGCTTTGATGCGGAAGTTGGTGCATTTGGCTTTTGGTATTTTAAAGTCCCAAAAGCCTTTCGACCCCAATTATTTGACTGCTACCCCTTGACAGGTCAAGACAGTATCTACGGTTCAATTTTATCTGGTGTTGATTCGGTACATTTCAAATTACCGCGTCCAAGCCAGCCATTTATTGAACAAATTTTTCACAAACGGCGTTAACCGAGTGCGATTGTACGCATCCCCAGCTTTGCGAATTGCTTCCGCTTGCGTCGGATACGGGTGAATTGTGCTAGCAATCTTTCCCAAACCAATATTGTTAACCATTGCCAATGTAATCTCGCTGATCATATCGCCAGCGTGTCGCCCTACAATTGTTGCACCTAATATTTTGTCGCTGCCTTTCTTGACGTGAATTTTCACAAAACCTTCCTCTTCGCCGTCAATAATTGCCCGATCGACTTTATCGAAAGGAATCAAAAATGTATCGACATCAATTCCTTGGGCTTGAATTTCGCGATCGCCCATTCCGACGCGCGCAATTTCCGGATCTGTATAAGTACACCAAGGTATCGTCAAAGCGCTGAGCTTTTTGCGCCCGAAAAACAGAGTGTTTTGAATCACCATTCTCGCGGCAAAATCAGCAGCGTGAGTAAATTTATGCTTCATGCAAATGTCCCCAGCGGCATAAATGCGGGGATTGGTAGTTTGCAAATTGTCATTGACAAATACGCCTTTTTGTGTATCGTATTCTACGCTGACAGATTCCAGATTCAATCCTTCCACATTGGGCGATCGCCCCACACTCACAATAATTTCATCTACTATTACCGATGCTTCCTGGTTTTGCGATTGATAATAAATTACTTTGCCTAAATTTGTTTGCTCAACGCGAGATATTTGGGATTCAAGTATTAGTTGAATTCCTTCCCGCAGAAAAACCTGCTGCACAATTGTCGCAGCATCCGCATCTTCCTCGTCCAAAATATGAGCATTTTTGTGCAGCAACACGACTTCCGAACCCAGCCTGCGAAAGGCTTGAGCCAATTCGCAGCCGATTGCCCCAGCGCCAATTACGGCCAAACGCTGAGGCTTTTGAGTGAGGTTAAATACGGTTTCATTTGTCAAATATCCAGCTTCCTGTAAGCCGGGAATTTGTGGTTGTCGCGCCCTTGCACCTGTGGCAATTACTGCTTTTTTAAAGCGCAGAGTTTGACCGGCCACTTCTATGGTAGAATTGCTAGTGAAACTACCGGAACCTAAGAAAACATCGACTCCTAATTTGTGCTGGTAGCGTTCAACTGAATCCACATCGCTGATTCCCGATCTGATCCGGCGCATCCGTTCCATGACTGCGGCAAAATCTACTTCTGGAGTGTTAGAAACATTAACGCCAAATTTACTCGCATGCCAGATATCGCCGACAGCGCGGGCCGATCGAATCATGGCTTTTGACGGGACACAACCGACATTCAAACAGTCGCCGCCCATCAAATGTTTTTCAATTAAAGCAACTTTTGCGCCCAAACCTGCGGCACCCGCAGCAACAATTAATCCAGCGGGCCCCGCGCCAATTACTACTAAATTATAAGAACTAGCCGGCTGCGGATTCACCCAATCGGGCGGATGCAAATAGGAGACTAATTTCTGGTTGTGTTCGTCCATCGGGGGGACAGTTACGCGATCGACTTTTGACTGCGGCATTCACAAATCCTCCTAATTAAATACTTTCTTCCAAAGCTTTGCTGGCTATGCGAGTGATAAAGACAGTAACAGCGACTGTAGCAAGAAAACTGATAATATTAATCAACCATTTTATGGCGAAATCTTGAGGACTTGCATACAGAGTTTCCGTGCCTATCGCAGCAACCTCTCCCACCAAAGAACCGGAGTAAACGTACATAATTGTACCCGGTATCATGCCAAAGGAACCCAGCACGTAATCTTTCAAAGAAACCTGAGTAATTCCCAGAGCGTAATTCAATAAATTGAAAGGAAATAAAGGACAAAGACGAGTCAAAAAAACTATTTTTAATCCTTGTTGGGAAACAGCGCGATCGAGAGCTTTAAACTTGGGGTGAGATTCCATATATTTTACCACGCGATCGCGGCACAAATAGCGCCCGATCGCAAAAGCAAATACAGCACCTAAAGTCGAAGCCGCAAAGACGTAAACAGAACCCCACCACAAACCAAAAATCGCCCCGCCTCCCAGCGTCAGTACCGAACCCGGTACAAACAGCACAGTAGCCAAGTTGTAAGTAGCTACGAAAGCCACTGGCCCCCACCAGCCTAAATCCTCAATCCGCATTAACAGAGTTCTCAAAACATCTTGAACGTAGGCAGATCTAGTTGCTACAATCAAGAGAGCAAGCAAAAGTGCGATCGAAAAAAACAACACTATGCGTTTAAATTTTACCCTAGCATAATCTTGGATTCGTTCTTTTGCCATGATTAACCCGCAAATATTTATCAGCATTATACTCCAAACTTAAATTATTGCTGTAAACTACCCTACAAGCGATCGTCATGACACCAAAAGCCCAACTTCCAATCCCCGAACATTTTGACCCCAAAAAATTAGGCGAAGTCTGGCGAGTCCCCTACCCAGAACGTGCCGCCCAAGCGAAAAAGTGGGCAAAGCAGCACAGCATCCAGCCAGCATCCAGCGACAAAAACCGCATTTGTTTGCTGATAATCGATGCCCAAAATACCTTTTGTTTGCCCGAATTTGAACTATTTGTTGGCGGACGTTCCGGTAGCGGTGCAGTTGATGACAACCTGCGACTGTGCGAATTTATCTACCGCAATTTAAACGCAATTACAACCATTGCACCCACAATGGACACCCACACCGCCATGCAAATTTTTCATCCAATCTTTTGGATCAATGAAGCAGGCGAACACCCCCTACCCGCCGCAACTTCTATTACACTCGAAGAAGTAGAAAAAGGTATTTGGAAAGTCAATCCCGCCGTCGCCGATAGCATCAGCGGGGGCAATTTTTCAGCACTGGAAAAACAGGCTTGCCACTACGTCAAAAAACTTAGCGCCGATGGGAAATATCCCCTAACAATTTGGCCTTATCACTCGATGTTAGGTGGCATCGGACACGCGCTGGTTTCGGCGGTGGAAGAAGCAATATTTTTTCATACTATAGCGCGCAACAGCCAAGCACTTTTTGAAATCAAAGGCGGGAATCCACTAACAGAAAACTATTCTGTTTTGCAGCCTGAAGTTTTAGATGGATTCGACGGTTATCCGATTGCGGAAAAGAATGCTAAGTTTATTGATAAATTGCTCGATTTTGATGCAGTAATTATTGCCGGACAAGCCAAAAGTCACTGCGTTGCTTGGACAATTGATGATTTGTTAACGGAAATTTTGACGCGAGATCCGAATTTGGCAAAGAAGGTTTATTTGCTGGAAGATTGCACTTCGCCTGTGGTTGTTCCGGGTGTTGTTGATTTTACGGAACAAGCAGATGCAGCTTATCAAAAATTTGCGGCTGCGGGAATGAATATTGTTCAATCTACTGAGTTAATTCTGGGCGATTAAATACGAGTGGTTTCTCTTGGGGTTTTCAGTGGAAAAAAGTATACAGGATTAGGCAGAGGCGGTAATTTTTGTTTGCTTGGCACTCGGCTGCGATCGCATTTAACTGATAGCTTATGATATCATATCGGGTAAGCTGTTACGCATTCAAATTGGAAATTCTGGACAGGCTATAAGCCCGTCCCACAAGAGTTTTATTGATTTTTGACACACAGTTTAAATGTAGAATAGCTTAAATCACTTACGACAGAAGCGTAGTTAAGGAGTTTCCCGATGGCTGAAAGCGAAATTTATAGTGTTGTTCTGTTTCGGGATGCGAGTGTGCGAGCAATTTCAAAACTATCGGTGGCCATAGCCACGACTCTTCTGAGCACAGTTGTAACTGCAACCCAAGCCTACGCAGTTCCAGTTACCTACGATTTCACCATCACTGTTAGCAAAGGCGGGTTAGCGGGCAATTCATTCAACGGTTCTTTCACCTACGATGATGCGAAATTGAAGGGAAAAGGAGTGGAAGAATTGGGAATTGATGAGGGATTAATGACCTGCATGAATTACCTGGGACGCACTTACCGCGAAACCGATGATACCAGTTATCCTACCTTTCCCAAACTCAGATTTGAGGATGGCAAAATCGTGCAACTAAACTTCTGGATTCAGCCGAATCAGCGAGTTAATTGGTGGAATTTACCTGGATGGGAAGTCAAGCTGTCTGAGCCTAAAATGAGCGATTCAACTGTTCCCAATTGTCAAAAACGGTGAGGGGTTGCCAAGGTGTGATCGACCGTAAGAATATAGGAGGAATTAGATGCAACTGCCTACGCTTACGGTAATTTCATGCAGCCACCCTACCAAGGTGCGATCGTCGATCATCTGCTGGGGCGATCAAATATTGGCGATCGCTATGAACAAATGACTCAAAAAATGTTTGAGAAAAAACCGCATGATTCCTATTTTAGGTCGGTCAATAGTGCGTCTGCCCTTGATATTTTTTTTAATAACTATTTCCCATCCAATCTCGGCACACCCTCCAAAAAACTGCCGCTCAACATTAACTCAGTCATCCGGTCTAAGTTGCCGCTGACTTGCAATTTTTTATCTGTTTGAAAGCGCTCGATATCTGCTTTTAAATCGCCGCTATTATATCCTAATTTACTCAAATAGTCAATCGCTTGTTTGTCACTTAACAAGATATCCGCCGAACGGAAAATCGGCACGTATTCCTGCCGCCAAATCTGGGCAAAAGTTGCCCTATCTAAATAGAAAATCCTGCCCCGCGCCGGGTCTCCAATGGCAGCTACACTGTCATTCATTCCCAGCAAAGCCACCGCGTGCGGTAGCTTCCGAGGGCCGTCTAACAGCCAAACTGCTAGCACTCCGGGGCGATTAATTTGCTGAATTTGCTCCCAAGTCGGCGCTAGTTCGATCGCATTTACGCCCAAAGCTCTTGCTGCTATTATTAACTGTGGCATCGAAGTTCCCAAGCGACTCGTGCCGGCAAAACGCGCTACACTCGATTCCGTCGCATCCATTCCCCAACGCCTTAACACTGTTGCTAGGGCGGCGGGGGCGCAACTGCTGTTGGATGTTTGTCGAAATACACCGTTTGGCTGCAAATTATCTATTAAATCATCGTAAATGGGCGCCATAAAATAGTTTTCAGTGCCTGTAAATCCTCCCAATCCCAACAAGCAAATTAAAATTACTGCGATTACTTGCGATCGCGCCGTCAACCAACTTATACTAAACCCAATACCGCAGACTCCCATCAGCATCACTCGTAGCAAAGTCCAAGTAACTCGCATCCCGTGAAAGCGCCACTCGATCGGCAAAGCAGGCATTTGAGGCAGATTTAGAGCCAGTAGCAGCAAGGCAATATAAAAACCCAAAAACAGCAGGGCGATCGAATTTCTGCCCTTAAACAAATCATTAGCCGTCACTCCAGAGCGAACTAACACTCGCCCGAACCGCATTCCCCAGACAAACAGCACCGAACCCAGCACCAGCGTCACTACTATTTCCATGAACTCAAAATTTTGTTGCTTAACTAGGTTGTAACATTTATGCGATCGACTTGAACCCCAATCAATAGCGGGAGAGAGGAAGAGTGAGAGAAAGGAAGAGTGGGGAAGAGAATTTGACGATGTTTGGGTTTCCTTCCTGAATTTATCGCTACAATCGAATAAACAGGATTTATCCAACAAAATCGCAGCAGGTAAAACCACCATCAATCCTAAAGGCTTTGACCTGCATAGCTTGCTCGACATTAAGTTTTACCAGATTTTTCTTGATCAGTCTGAGTCAATGGTTGAGTGAGTAAAGCAAGGAAAGCAAAAAGAAGCGCTGGAAGTTTTTTTTCACAAAAAAAGGGGCATTAATTCTGAATGACTATTAGGAATTAAATAACTACTTGGGTTAAAAAGAGCAGGAATTTATTGATGCTGTAACTTACCCACAAAACCAAATAACTACTCAAGGAGTAAAAAGTGAAATGTCGCAAAATATTATTCGGCTTAGTAAAGTAGTTCCGTTGGGCTTCGGCTCCATTTTTTTGTTAATGATTAGCATCGGATTAGCCACTAAATTGAGTATGGATAATTTAGCCGAAGCTATTGAGTTGCAAACGCACACTTATGTAGTTAAGACAAATTTGCAAGCCATAGAAAAAAATTTAGTGGATGCTGAAACAGGACAGCGCGGGTTTATATTCACTGGTAAGGAGGAATTTTTAGAGCCTTACAAAAAGGGAACCGTCGCCTTTAATCAAACAGTAAATGAGACAAAAGAGTTAATAAAAGATAACCCTGAACAAGTTAACAAGTTGGAGGAAGTTGAAAATCTGGGTCAGCAAAAACTAGAGGAATTAGCGGAAACTATATCCTTGAAAAGAGCTGGGAAAGAACCAGAGCTAAGAGCCTTGGTGATTTCAGGTAAAGGCAAGATATTTATGGATGAAATCAGGGATAAGCTGGCAGAAATGCTTAAGCTAGAAGATAATCTACTGCTTCAAAGAACAAAAATAGCAAAACAGTCGGAGCAATTAGCGACGACTGTTTCTATAGGAGGTACCGTTGTTGCTGTAGTATTGGGTTCATTTATTGTATTATTTGTTTTTGATAAAATTATCCGACCAATCAATCAGGTAGCAAATACGATCGCCAGTTCTTCCACAGAGATTGCGGCCACAGTGGAACAACAGGAACGCACAGCCGCACAGCAATCGAGCTCTGTAAATCAAACGACAATCACAATGGATGAGTTGGGCGTGGCTTCCCAACAATCAGCCCAGCAAGCCCAAGCTGGTGCGGAATCTGCACGGCAAGCTTTAAAGATCGCTGAAAAGGGAACCCTAGCAGTGGAGCAAACCCTGGAATCGATGATAATTTTGAAAGAAAATGTCGGGGCGATAGCGACACAAATTCTGAAATTGAGCGAACAAACCCATCAGATTGGCAATATCTCTACTGATGTCACAGATTTAGCCAATCAAACAAATATGCTGGCCCTGAATGCCTCAGTAGAAGCAGTCCGGGCGGGCGAAAACGCCAAAGGTTTTACTGTCATAGCCACAGAAATCCGCAAACTAGCAGACCAAAGTAAGAAATCAGCCGAGAAAATTAACCGCCTAGTCGATGATATCAAGAATGCGATAAATTCCACCGTAGCGGTAACAAAGGAAGGTACTAAAACAGTAGAAGAAGGAACCAAAATCAGTCAAGAAACGGCAGCAGCTTTCTCGGAAGTAGCAAAGGCTGTTAACAATGTGGTATTGAACAATCAACAAATTTCTCTAACTGCTCAACAACAAGCCGTGGCAATTCAACAAGTAGTGGATGCGATGAACAGCCTCAACCTAGCAGCAAAAGAAACCGCTAGTGGGATTACTCAAACCAAAATAGGCACTCAACAATTGAACGATGCCGCCCAAAATCTCAATTCTATTGTCTAAAGGGCGCTCAGTTTTTTGGGCTAGCAGACTAGCAATTGATAGCATTGAGTCATGAATTGATCTGGCAGCCCTCCCAGCTTGTCAAACAGCCGGCATCGAAGTCAAAACGATCGCAGGCGATGGCATCGCGACAGCCAGGGCGAGGGAATTTCTGCCCTTAAATAAACTGCGATCGATAACTCCTGACTCGTGCTCAATAATGAATCCGTGTATCCGTGACTTCCGTGTCCTCCCTTTTTTCAACCGCACCTAAAATTTGCAAAATGTCAAGGGATTCGATCGACTTTTCCCCACCTTAACCACCCAGTCCCAAACAAGATGTAGCGCCGCAAATAATTCCCCAAATTTCTTGCCACAAACGACCACATCCGTTGTAATATAGATGTAAGTCACAGCCCGTTAAAGTAATCAACCAACAATTAAGCCGCTCAATATATTCACGCTCCAACGAGCGCTGAGTTGTATTGAGCGTGCCTATTAAGGAGCGATCGAAGCTCCTCACACACCCCCAATATTCAGGAAGAATCATGCCATCAAGAGCCGCCAACGATGTAGACGTAGCAGAGCAATATTGGCACTACCTAGAAATATCCAAGGTTGCAACTATCTTAGGAACCAACCTGGAAAGCGGTTTATAACCGACAGAAGCCAACCATCGCCAACAGAAATTCGGGTCCAACGAACTAACAGTTAAAGCAGGGAAACCAGCCTGGTTAAAATTCATCCTGCAATTCAACCAACCCCTCCTGATCATCTTACTGAGTGCCGGTTTAATCAAAGCACTGATTGGAGAATGGCTCAACGCTAGCGTAATTTGGGGTGTCACAACTACCAACGCGATTATCAGTTTCATCCAAGAAGCTGGGGCTGAGAAAAAAATCGATGCCCTAGCTAAAGCTGTCACTACAGAAGCCACAGTCATTCGAGGTGGCAAAAAATTAAGAGTTCCCTCAAAAGAACTCGTTGTTGGTGACTTAGTAACCTTGACTTCCGGCGACAAAGTACCGGCAGATTTGCGATTAGTTAAAGTGCGCGACTTGCAAATTGACGAATCTGGACTTACCGGGGAATCCGTTGCTGTCGAAAAGGAACTAGGACAGTCTGGAGACTTGGTTCTGCCACAAGAAACGCCACTAGCAGAACGGGATAACATGGCCTATGCGGGAAGTTTTGTCACTTTTGGGCAAGGTAGCGGGGTTGTAATTGCGATCGCCAATAAAACCGAAACCGGCAAAATCTCCCAACTATTAGACAGGCACATCGACCTCACCACGCCCTTAACCCGCAAATTCAACGAATTCAGTCAAAACTGGCTGTTATTCGTGTTGGGAATGGCAACCTTGACCTTCGCCGTCAGATTGGGGCGGCCAGTTCCTGCGGGAGTTTCAGCCTTTAAAGAAGCAGTCGAACCCGCAGTCGCCCTGATTGTCGGCGCAATTCCCGAAGGCTTACCCGCCGTCATTACCGTCACCCTAGCCGTAGGCGTTTCCCGGATGGCAAATCGCCACGCGATCGTCCGCAAATTACCCGCAGTCGAAACCCTAGGCGGCGCTACAGTCGTCTGTTCCGACAAAACCGGAACTTTGACGGAAAACCAGATGACGGTGCAAGAAATCTATTCTGGTGGCGAATCCTACTCGGTTACGGGTACGGGATACAGCCCTGAAGGGGAAATTCAGCTCAATCAACTGCCAATTAGTGTCAGTCAAGCTCCAACTTTGCAAGAATGTTTGCAAGCCGGAATGATTTGCAATGACTCTCACTTGGAATTTAAAGATGATGATTGGATTGTCGTTGGAGATCCGACAGAAGGAGCGTTAATTACTGTTGGCAAAAAAGCAGAATTGAGTCAGCAAGTTTTGGAAAAATCCATGCCACGACTGGATTCAATTCCCTTTGAATCTCAGTTTCAATACATGGCGACGCTGCACAAAACTCCCACTGGTGGCAAAGTTTTGTATGCCAAAGGTTCCGTAGAATCCATTCTGAGCCGCTGCGGTTCCAGTCTCGATACCCAAGGAAATCCCGCCGAAGTCGCGAGCGAACAAACTCACCATCAAGTCGATGAAATGGCAAAGCAAGGCTTGCGCGTCTTGGCTATAGCCAAAAAGGTAGTACCCGAAAGCCAAAATTCCGTCAATCATGCAGATTTGGAATCTGGGCTAATTTTCTTGGGACTACAGGGGATGATCGATCCGCCACGGGCTGAGGCGATCGCGGCTGTTCAAGCTTGTCAAACGGCTGGAATCCAAGTCAAAATGATTACCGGCGATCACATTGCGACAGCTAAGGCGATCGCCCGTCGCATGGGATTCCGCAAAACTAAACATAACAGGGAACTTGTCGCCTACACCGGCGCTCAACTCGCCGAAATGAGCAAAAACGAACTCGCCGAAGCCGTAGAAGCTGGTTCAGTTTTTGCCCGCGTCGCCCCAGAACAAAAACTCCGCCTGGTAGAAGCTTTGCAGCAAAAAGGCGAAATTGTGGCGATGACGGGAGACGGTGTTAACGATGCGCCCGCTCTCAAACAAGCTGATATCGGGATTGCGATGGGCAGTGGTACGGAGGTTTCTAAGGAAGCCGCCGATATGATTCTCACGGATGATAACTTTGCGTCGATCGAATGTGCGATCGAAGAAGGGCGATCGGTTTACAAAAATCTGCTCAAAGCAATCAGCTTCATTCTCCCAGTCAACGGCGGAGAATCGATGACAATTTTGCTCAGCACACTGCTGGGCCGAGAATTGCCGATTCTGTCGCTACAAATTCTCTGGTTGAATATGCTCAACTCGATTACGATGACTGTGCCGCTAGCTTTTGAGCCGAAGTCACCGGGAGTGATGCAGCAACAACCGCGATCGGCAAACGAACCTTTGCTGACTACAAATCGGATCAAGCGAATCATCGCTATTTCTCTTTACAACTGGACTATAATTTTCGGAATGTTTGAATGGGTGCGCCAAGCTCCTTGGGGAACGATCGAACTCGCCCGCACAATGGCTATTCAAGCTTTGGTAATGGGGAGAATTTTTTACCTGTTGAGTCTCAGCCAATTGTTGCCTTCTTTGATTGCTAAGTTTAGCGGTTCTAAGGAAGAAGTTAGCGGCGCTCCCGCTCTCGGTGTGGGAATTGTCCTGGCGGTGATTTTGCAGATTATCTTTGCTAATTCTCCGTTTGTCAATCAAATATTTGAGACTGCTCCGATGAATCTGGATCAGTGGCTAATTTGTTTTGGTGTAGCGCTACCGATGATCGGTGTTGCTCTGTCGGTGAACCGGTTCGACCCGCCCAACTAATCGAACTTGTAGGTACTGCCACCGATTAGTAATTTCGGGTGTTTAGAAACCCGGTTTCTTGAAGAAACCGGGTTTTTATGTTTTATATAGCGTTTCTCAAATAGATAAAGTAGGTTGGGTAGAGCGATAGCGAAACCCAACACCTGATTTTAAATAAAGAGTTGGGTTGAGGTCCCGAAACCCAACCTACATATATTTAGTCTATAATATTATCAACATAGAACGCCACTCAACTATGAACACAAATCTTCTCGAAAAACTCGATACTGAAACCGAACAACGCCTGATTTTACGAGGCATCAGTTGGCAGGACTATCTTACCATTGATTCTGTTCTCGAAGACGTACCGGGACTGCGCCTCACCTATTGCCAAGGACTCCTGGAAGTTATGACTCTATCTCCCAGACACGAACGCGAAAAAACAACCATCGGTCGCCTTTTGGAAACCTATGCCCTTGCTAAAGATTTGGATCGACATGGTTGCGGTTCTACCACCTATCGCAATCAAGCAAAAGCCAGGGGGTTAGAGCCGGATGAGTGCTATTGTGTCGGGGAATTAAAAGATATTCCAGATTTTGCGATCGAAGTCATTGTTACTAGCGGTGGCATCGATAAATTACAGGTTTATTTAGGTTTAAATGTGTCTGAAGTTTGGTTTTGGCAAGATGGGCAATTCTCGATTTATCGATTGTATAGTAGCAGGTATTTACAATGTGAGAATAGCGAATTTTTCCCGGAACTCGATTTGGTTTTACTGGCTAGCTTCGTTCAGCCAGATAATCAGCCCGCTGCGGTTCGAGAATTTTTTAATGGCTTGCATTGAATGCTAACTGTCTACTGGTTAGATTACCCACAATCAGGAGACGGCAGTGCCGTTTCCCTACAATTAATCACGGTAGGGACACGGCACTGCCGTCTCCTCTATCATTCCGGTGCAACCGGAATTGATATCACTCATGAGACCAAAATTTTGTCTGTATCCTAAACTACAATTAACCGCCACCTTAAAAAAAGTAGACATATATTAACAAAGTAAATGTGCGATCGCTCAGATATTTAGAGCTTATTGACAATCGATTTGAATTGCCCCCGATCGCCATTCGCTACAACCTTTACCCAGCAGGTCTTGGTTTGAACCAGTTTTGATAAGCAGACCCGATCGCCCTTCCTAACGGTTCGTTATCGATAGCGCACTCCTAAAAGATTTACTTATGAGTTAAATTTAATATTTGTTTTATAATTACAGCAAGAGTACGGTAAACTCAATGATTAAGCCAAGAAAATGTGGAGTTCGCTTTTTGCGAGTTAACGCAACTTGGTCGTTGGAGATATTGAGTTAATCAAAAGAGTCAAACCAGCAAGGAGAGTTGAAAAACTTATGGTAGCAATAATTTTTTTGCTCCTTCCTTGCCAATCTGCGCTAATAATAGTTCGCTAAACCCAATTAGCGAAGGAAAAAAGCACTTTGATAAACTTCAGTGATGTCGTTACAGAAGATTTATGAATAGGAGCGAACCTAGGCTATGACAAAATTTTCAGAGCAATTTTCCCGGCGTAAATTTATTGTTACCGCAGGTGCATCTGCCGTCAGTACAATACTCCTCAAAGGCTGTTTGGGAAATCCCCCAGAACCCGGTGCTACTGCCGGTGCTGACAGCCAAGTACCCGCTGCCACATCAGCAGTTGCTGTTGCCAACGAGAAAAGAGTAGAGGGTATCGAAACTACGAAAGTTATCTTGGGATATATCCCGATCGTCGAAGCAGCAGCTTTAATTATTGCCCAAGAAAAAGGCTTTTTTGCCAAGTATGGCATGACCGAAGTCACGGTTGCCAAACAAGCCAACTGGGGTTCGGCTAGAGACAACTTAGAAATCGGATCTGCAGGCGGCGGCATTGACGGAGGCCAGTGGCAAATGCCCATGCCTTATCAAATTAGTGAAGGTCTGATTACCAAAGGTAGCGTCAAAATTCCGATGTATGTTCTAGCCCAGTTGAACACTCAAGGAAATGGAATTGCGATCGCCGGAAAACACAAAGGCAAAGGCATCGGGCTCAAACTAGACCAAGCGGCCCAAGACTACATGAAAGGCCTCAAAAAAGCAGGCACACCCTTCAAAGCAGCCTACACCTTCCCCAAAGTCAACCAAGACTTTTGGATTCGCTACTGGCTAGCAGCTAACGGCATCGATCCCGACACAGAAGCCGAATTGCTAACAGTACCGTCAGCCCAAACTGTAGCCAACATGAAAACCGGCAGCATGGACGGTTTCAGTACCGGCGACCCCTGGCCCCTGCGGATCGTCCAAGAGGACATCGGCTTCATGTCCGCCCTCACAGCCCAAATCTGGAAAGATCACCCCGAAGAGTATCTAGCTATGCGCGGCGACTGGGTAGACAAACATCCCAAAGCCACCGAAGCCATGCTAGCAGGACTAATCGAAGCGCAGCAGTGGTGCGACAAACCAGAAAATCGCGCCGAATTAGTTGCCATTACTTCTGGCAGAAACTACTTTGACGTACCTCCGGCAGTTTTAACACCTCCCTACCAGGGCAAGTACATGATGGGTGACGGTCAACCAGATATCGACGATTTCAAAATGAGCCCGCTGTACTGGAAAGACGACCTCGGCAACGTTTCCTATCCTTATAAGAGTCACGATTTGTGGTTCTTAACCGAAAGCGTGCGCTGGGGCTTCCTGCCAACTAACACCTTGGCAGATTCTAAGACAATTATCGGCAAAGTCAACCGCGAAGATTTGTGGAAAGCCGCAGCAAAATTTGCCGGAGTTGCTGATGCTGACATTCCCAAAAGTACGTCTCGCGGCATTGAAAAGTTCTTTGATGGCAAAGAATTTAACCCGGAAAAGCCAGAAGATTACCTCAAGAGTTTGACCTTTAAAAAAGTTTGATGGGGTCTTAGCTTCCCATAATTTAGTCTCGAATTTTACGATCAAAAGAAATAGCGCAAACACAGGAGATTAATAGCATGGCTGTAAGTACAAATCGAAGGGATCGAGGCGCTGCACAAGGAGCGTTGGGAGAGTTTTGGCAGAAGAATTCACCAAATATTTTGCCGCCAATTTTAGGGATTTTGGGATTTCTGTTAGTGTGGCAATTCCTGTCGAGTACAGGACTGATCAAACTGCCGGGACCAATCAGCGTTTGGACTGACGAACGGACGCGGGTATTGTTGCTGTATCCTTTTATGAACTCCAAAACTTACGGAATCGGCTTGTTTTGGCAGACTTTGGCTAGTTTGGAACGGGTAGCAAAAGGCTACACTCTAGCCGCTGCTGTGGGAATTGCTGGGGGTGTTTTGGTAGGTACAAATCCGTTGCTGAACAAGGCTTTAGATCCGGTTTTTCAGTTTTTGCGGATGGTAGCGCCTCTGGCTTGGGTGCCGATCGCCCTGGCTGCACTGCAACAAAACGAACCTGCTGCTTTGTTCGTGATTTTTATCACCGCAGTTTGGCCGATTTTGATCAACACGGCTGAAGGTGTTCGCCAAATTCCCGATGACTATAACAACGTAGCGAAAGTGTTGCAACTAACTCGGAAAGAGTATTACCTGAATATTTTGTTTCCGTCGGCGCTTCCCTACATTTTTACAGGATTGAGAATTGCGATCGGGCTGGCTTGGCTGGCGATTATTGCAGCGGAAATTGTGATGTCGGGGATTACTGGTATCGGCTTCTTTATTTGGAACGCTTACCAGCAAAACTACATCAGCGAAATTTTGTTAGCGGTGTTCTACATTGGGGCTGTTGGTTTGTTCCTCGATCGCATGATGGCTTGGTTGCAGCACAAGATTGCTCCTTCTCAAGGCAAATAACTAACAGTTGACTGTTGACAGTTGACGGTTGACGGTTGACTGTTGACGGTTGACGGTTGACAGTTGACGGTTGACGGTTGACAGTTGACGGTTGACGGTTGACTGTTGACGGTTGACAGTTACAGGAATTACGAACTCCGAGGCTCAGAAACGAGTTTTTTAAACTATTGTTGAGGGATCAAACAAAGTATTTTGGTTAGTTTAAAGACCAGTTTTAGGCATCCAGGAATGTATTAACTATTAGCTGTTATGTATTAACAGCTAATAGCGAACAATCAACAATCAACAATCAATATCTAGCGAAATAACAAACCTACAAAAAAGGCAAGAAAATCATGTCTGTTTTGATTGCAGTAGAACAAGTCGGAAAAGTATTTAATTTGTCAGACGGCGGCACATACGTAGCCCTCAAAGGCATCGACTTAGAAATTAAAAAAGGAGAATTTATCTCCTTAATCGGACACTCCGGCTGCGGTAAATCTACGCTACTCAATATGGTGGCAGGTTTGGACTTGCCCACAGAAGGATTGGTGACGATCGACGGACAAAGAATCACCCAGCCGGGCCCCGATCGCATGGTAGTATTCCAAAACTATTCGCTGCTACCTTGGCGGACGGTCAGAGAAAACATTACCCTAGCCGTAGACTCGGTAATGAATGGCTTACCCAAAGCTGATCGCCTCGAAATCATCCAAAAACACATCGATATGGTAGGCTTGGGGCCCCACTCCGAGAAGCAACCGGCACTCCTCTCCGGCGGACAAAAACAGCGCGTGGCGATCGCCCGTGCTCTAGCTTTGCGCCCCAAACTGTTACTCTTGGACGAACCCTTCGGCGCTTTGGATGCTTTGACTCGCGGCAACTTGCAAGAAAAGTTGATGGAAATTTGCCAAGAGTACGAAATCAGCGCCCTGATGGTAACGCACGACGTGGACGAAGCAGTGTTGTTGAGCGATCGCATCGTCATGCTCACCAACGGCCCTGAATCGAAGATTGGCGGCATTCTCGAAGTAGACATCCCCCGCCCCCGCAAACGGATGGAAGTAGTCACGCACCCCAGCTACTACGCTCTACGTAGCGAAATGATTTACTTCCTCAACCAGCAGAAGCGCGTCAAAAAACTGCGGGCACGGAAAGTACCCGCGATCGCCCGCCACGGCCTCGAAAAAGTCAACCTCGAACTCGGCTTCATCCCCCTAGCCGCCTGCGCTCCCCTAGCCATCGCCAAAGAAAAAGGCTTATTTGCCAAACACGGACTCGATGAAGTCCACCTCGTGCGGGAAACAAGCTGGCGCGGCATCGTAGACGGCATCGCCGCCGGTTACTTAGACGCAGCCCAAATGCCCTCTGGGATGGCGGTGTGGTTGAGCTTGGGGGGCTACCAAGAGAAGCCGATTCCGACGGTTACAGCCCTCACCATGAGCCGCAATGGCAACGGAATTACCCTCGCGAGGCGCTTTTACGACCAAGGGATCTACACTCTGGCAGACTTTAAAGAAATGCTCCAGAGAACGCCCGCGCAAACGCACCGTATGGCGATCGTGCACCCTTCATCGATGCACAACCTGCTGCTGCGCTACTGGCTGGCTTCCGGCGGCATTGACCCGGATCACGATGTTTTGCTGAAAAACATCCCTCCGGCCCAGATGATCGTGGACTTGCAGGGCGGCACTATTGACGGTTTCTGCGTCGGCGAACCTTGGAATTTGCGGGCCTCGATGGAAGGAGTCGGCTTTACCGTGGCTACGGATTTGGAACTGTGGCCAGGACACCCGGCAAAAATTCTCGGAGTTCGGGAAGAGTGGGCGAATGCTTATCCCAACACTCACATTGCTCTAGTCAAAGCTTTGCTGGAAGCTTGCCACTATTGCGCCGATCCAAATCACGCCGCCGAGGTTTCGGAAATTGTCGCGGGAAGGGAGTACGTCGCTACTGATAAGAGTTACATCCAACTAGGCGACCCAAAATCTAATGCTTGCAACCTGGCTTCTCCGATGCGGGAATACGCCCACCACTTGTTCTCTGGAGATGGGGTGAACCGCCCAAGTCGCACCGAACAACTCTGGCACATGGTGCAGATGGCGCGCTGGGGCGATACTGTGTTCCCGCGCAACTGGGTGGAAATTCTGGAACGGGTGGTGCGAGTCGGTGCGTTCAGCACGGCGGCGCGAGAGCTGGGGATGGCTGATATTACTTACACTCGCGGTTCTCTCAGCTTGTTTGACGGCTCGGTGTTTAATGCTGACGATCCGATCGGCTATCTAAACAATCTCGCGATCAAACGCGATTTCACGATGGCTGAAGTGATTCTGGATTCTGGCCGCAGAGCTGCTTAGAGCGGTTTTTTGTTCGACAAAAACAGGGTAATTGCTAATTGTTAGTTGTTGGTTTTTAGCTGTTAATTGCTAGTGAGCAATTCCCTCTTCATGACCTCCGTTACATCCGTTAAATCCCGTACATTGCTCGCTCCCTAACTTCCTTCTTTCTTTGCGAATCACCCACTCACCATTTCCTAAACCCATGCTCAACACCACTAAAAACCAGACGAACACCAAAACTCAAATCCAGCCGGGAAAAGGCCGCCGCAAACCTTTTTTGGTGATAGACAATGTTTACAAAGAATATCCAAACGGTTACAGGGCTTTAGAAAACGTCAATCTGAATGTAGCTGAGGGAGAGTTTATTACTTTGATCGGACACTCGGGCTGCGGCAAATCAACACTGTTAAATATGGTGTCGGGTTTTAGCCATCCGAGCCAGGGCACCGTGTCGATTAACGGAGAGCCGATTACTAAGCCGGGCCCCGATCGCATGGTGGTGTTTCAGGGTTACGCTTTGTTGCCTTGGCGCACGGTGTTTGAAAATGTTTATCTGGCGGTTAATGCTGTATTTCCGAATAAGTCGAAGGTCGAAAAAAATGCGATCGTCAACGAGCATTTGGCGATGGTGGGATTGACAGAATCTGCCCAGAAAAGACCGCCGCAAATTTCGGGGGGGATGAAGCAGCGGGTTTCTATTGCCCGCGCTTTGGCAATTCGCCCGAAAGTGCTGATTTTGGACGAACCCTTTGGTGCTCTCGACGCAATTACCAAGGAGGAATTGCAGGAAGAATTGCTGAAAATCTGGAACGATCACCGCTGTACGGTGTTGATGATTACTCACGATATTGATGAAGCGCTGTTTTTGGCCGATCGACTGGTGATGATGACTAACGGCCCGTCAGCGACGATTGGCGAGGTTCTGGAGATTCCTTTTCCACGTCCGCGCGATCGGGTTCAAATGATGGAAGATCCAGAATACTACAATTTGCGGAACTACGCCCTAGATTTCCTGTTCCGTCGCTTTGCACATGATCACGATGCCTAATCAGTTGGGAAATCAAAGTTAAAGAGGAGAATTATGAGACTTCTCGAAAAATTTTAATTCTTGTGCGGAGTAGGGGTTGGGCATCCTGTCGGCTCAAGACGAGCTTTTTTGCAGAAGTCTATTGAAAAGTTGAAGCCCCAGCGTTCCCCGATTTCCGGGGAACATCGCTGCGGGCGCAATTTTCCCGATCCGGTTGGGTAAACTGAAGCTTAATGGTGGGCGAGAAGTTTTTTCGGACGTTCGGATCTTTTTCCCAGCTTTTACGTCTACCAGCGAAGAGACCCGATTGCCTAGCTGTCGGTAAGCTGGCATGAACTGAGCCCACCTTCGATCGAGGGTGGGCTTCTTCTTCATGTTATTAACTGTTTTTGGGCGATCGGTGGTTGGTGCATTCCACCCTGGGAACTGGCACACTGCGGGAACGTTTATCGGTGTTTCATGGGTTAAGGCTGTTGTCAATATAAAGGTTTTCAGTTGAGTGAACTACAGATGCTCGGCTAGGGAAACGGCTGAGCCTAAGTCCGGCGCGGGGTTCTGTGACTTTTAACAATTGGTATAAGAGTGATGATTGTAGCAAGACTTTTTTAAATTTGTATTACTCAGGTTTGTACGGAAAACTCCTCTGGGTCAATATCCCAATTTACCCAGCGAATTGCTTCTTTAGCTGATTCTATATCAGGCGGCACTCGCAACGCATGAATAAATCCCGTACTCGGACAGGTCATTTTTAACAAATAAACTGGCTTGGGATTACCCACGTCATCAAAATCATCGTCAAACTCGATGCTTAAGAGAGTGTATTCCTGCCAACTGTCTAATTCTGTCACCGCTAGTTCTTGACAAATGCGATCGTAAGTAATTCCCTGAATTAACGCGCGCCGAACTTCTGCATTCTGTTCCTTCAACACCCACTTAGACTGCCACTGGTGCGGGTGCAGCCTACCGTACCATTCGGGCAAAATCACGCCGTGATAGGCGTAAATCGAAACACCGTCGGCAAATTGTACCGCTGGTGTTCCTTCGGCGTGCAAGCGGTAGTTGCTATCTGCAGAAAGTGCGATCGGCTTTTCGCACACAACACAAACTCGCTCGAATGGATAAATCCAGCCGCAATCCCGCACAAGAGATTGAAAAACAATCCAATTTCTGCCGTAAGAATGAGGTAAATTTAGAACCAAAATGCAAAAATCCAACAAACTGCCAAATGATTTCCGGTGCTGTTTTGCCGATCACACTGTAAGCTGATTTAACTGTTTCCGCAGCTTGCGATCGATTTATCGGGCCAGTGGAAAGCGATCTCGCTCTCCACTTTTCCCGATAAACTGGAATCAAAGCTGCTTGTTCAGGCGTTAGTTTTTTAACCTTAGTCTGCGACATACCTCCAACCTTGTGGCTCATATTCCCGCTGAATTCGCACCATCCAATTACCTTCGGGAATTGCGATCGCATGGTGTTCTTCGTGACTCAATAAAGCTGTCGGTGAAAGCACCCGCAAGTACAGAGTGCCGTCTTTTTCGTACAGTTCAGCTTGTCCCTCAATAATCTGGTGAGAATGTCCGGTGACTTCACCTTCGGCGAGAGTTAGGTGAGGTTTTTTTTCTCCTTCGATTTTCGGTACGGGAGTGAGAATTACGTCGCCTTGTCGGATGGGTTGCATAGGTTTTTTCTCCATTTTGTTTGCTGGTGTCGAGCGAGCTTTTCTAGCGCCACTTTATACTACATTTGTAACACATAGCTGTCAAGAGCCACAAACCAAATTCCATAACTCTTTGCTGCACTGACAGGCGTTATCTTGGAAGGTGAAAGTCGCCTGGGTGAGGGCGGGTTTATAGATATTGTCGATGTGAATGAAAGATTGTTGGTGAAACCCGCCACTACAAATATTGTGGTTAATTTATGGAATCAGTTATTACTTGACATATTTGGCATTGCAACCTATTAACCTCATCTGTGTTGACGAGAGAAGCAAAAACTTGTTCGTATTGGCTGGATATGACGAGGAAATTGAGATTGAAATTGCTCCAAATGCGGAGGTAGTTTAATGAGCCAAGTAGATTATACTGCAATGTCAGATGGAGAATTGAAGCGTTATTTTCTTAAAAATCGCGGGGATAAAGCTGCACTGCAAGCCTACTTAGAACGGCGGAAAAAGCGCTCGAATTCAATTATAACAAAAGTGGGAGATTCGGATTTTGATACTAAGCTTGAGGCAGCCATTCGCCAGCAAATGCAAGAATATAAAGGTTAGTCTTCAGTCCGCGCACTTGGACGAAAGTTTGTGTAGGATAGGTTTCAACTGCCGACTCTTATCAACGAGGTTTCTAACTTGCCCTAAATTTCAAGTTGGCACCGAAAAATCCTCATAATCGACATCCTAATTCACCCAGCGAATCGCTCCCCTTGCAGATTGCATCTCAGGCGGAACCAGCAAAGCATGAATGAATCCGGTACTCGGACAAGTCATTTTTAACAAGTAGATTGCCTCTTTTTCAGGAACATCATCATCAGCATCGAAATTAGCAGGATCGAAGCCATCAATATCAGCATCAATTCTTAGCAGGGTGTATTCTCGCCAGCAATCTAATTTTGTGGCTTGCAATTCTTGGCAAATTCTGGCTTAACCAATTCCCTGAATTAACACTCGCCTTAATTCGGCATTTTCTTCTTCTAAAATCCAGGTAGATTCCCACTGATTGGGGTGAATTTGTCCGTATTTTGCGGGCAAGGTGACGCCGTGGTAGGAGTAGAGTTTGTAGCCGTCGCTAAATTCGATCGCGCTTTCTCCTTCTGCGTGCGGCCGATGTTCGCTGTCGAGGGAGAGTTTTAAAGGGCGATCGCACACATAGCAAACCTTGTCAAACGCAAAAATCCAGCCACATTCAACTAAAAGCTGCTTCAAGCATTCAAAAGCTTTTTGTGCATCTGGGTTGAGAACAATTCTAAGTACAGAGACACAGAAGTCAGCCACACAGATTTTATCCCACAGGGATGCCCGATTAACGATCGACGTTGAGTTGTCTCTACAATAGTCCCAAAAATCACGTTGCAATTCTTGTGTGAGCTGCCGCTCCCATTCTATTAATTGTGGCAAATACGAACTACTATATCTTATTAAGTTAAACGGCCTATATGCCGATTCTAGCTGTTCGTAAATAAGCTGGAAAAAAGCTGTTTTTGGCTGTGGTTGCTCACTTGTTAGTGCGAAATAATACAAGCACAAAAAAAATATATACCTAAACGGCAGACAGGCTGGTTCTAGCTGTTTGTAGATACGCTGAAAAAAATCATTTTTATTAGTGGGAGATTTCAATTTTTTTAACTGTGTTATGGCAGAGTGGGGACTCGAACAAAAAATAATTTTCGGGCAAGTCTTGCCGAGAGCTGTGTAGGCAAATTCGATCGCGGCTGCGGCACGAGTGCGATCGACTCGCTCTGTGGAATTGGCGATAGCTTTCCACAGATATTGGAGGGGTGTTAGGTCTGATAAAAGATTGTTAGGCAGAGACAGCTTTTTCAAATTGATCAGAGAGTGCAGGGGGGTGAGATCTGATATTTGATTGTTGTCCAGATTCAGCTCTATCAAATTGGTCAGAGATTGTAGGAGTGTCAGGTCTGATATTTGATTGTTTTCCAGATTCAGATATTTTAAACTGGTTAGAGATTGCAGGGGTTTGAGGTCTGCTATTTGATTGTTTACCAGATTCAGATTATTCAAATTGGTCACAGATTGCAGGGGTTTGAGGTCTGATATTTGATTGTTGTCCAGATTCAGATTATTCAAATTGGTGACCAGAGACTTCAGCGGCGTTAAGTTTGATATTTGATTGTTGTCCAGATTCAGATATGTCAAAATCGTCAGAGATTTCAGTGGCGTTAGGTCTGATATTTGATTGTTGTCCAGATTCAGATATATCAAACAGGTCAGAGATTTCAGGGGTGTTAGGTTTAATATTTGATTGTTGTCCAGATTCAGATATTTCAAACTGGTTAGAGAGTGCAGGGGTGTCAGGTCTGATATTTGATTTTTTTCCAGATTCAGATTAGTCAAATTGGTCAGAGATTGCAGGGGTGTTAGGTCTGATATTTGATTGTTGCCCAGATTCAGATTAGTCAAATTGGTCAGAGATTGCAAGGGTGTTAGGTCTGATATTTGATTGTTTTCCAGATTCAGATCTGTCAAATTTGACAGTATTTGTTCTAATTTATAAAAGCCAGACTTTCGTGCTGTTAACAACAGCACCTTAACTGTATGCTTCGCTTCTTGTGAAAGGCTGCCAAAGTGCAAGCGCCAGTCAGAAGTGGTCGTAGGGTTTGGTTGTTGAGAGGACATAGGGCAATAACCTCCTAGAAAAGTTGCTAAAATCTGATGTCGGTATCTACCTTAAATAACATATCTCTGGCGTTTTGGGGATTATGCCAGCGATCGCACGCACTTATTAACCACCCGATCGCGATCGCCAGTATTGCAATTTGTAACTCGGACTGCGGGCGATGTCGCACTCACAAAACACTTTTCATCTAATCTCCCGAAATGCCTCGCCTCCATTCTTTAACCGCTTCCACCCTTGAAGCAATCAGCAGACAGCGAGACAATAAATTAATATCTAAATCAGGCAATATTTCCCTTTGGTCAATTTTTTCATATCCGTGCGAGCGCAAATGATACAGGCTAAATACTCCCTCCTCCCAAAACCAAACTTCGGGGACTCCCAAGGCTTGGTAACGATTCAACTTGCTTTCGTTGCCGCTAGTAAATACAACTTCGATCGAGAGGTGTGCAATACCTCCCGATGCTTTGCCAATTAAGTAAGATTGGTCTGCTTGTGCAGAAGCTTTTCCTTCTTTTTCCTGGGTAAAGCTTCCTGTGGGAGTAAAATCGATTTCTTTTTTTACAAAATACGTACCCAGCAACAGGGCGATGACACCGCTGAAGACTTCATGTTCTTGCGAAACTGCCAAGATTTCTACCTCACCTTTGAAATAAAAAAGTCGGATGCCGGGGGAGTCAGAAAACCCCTGCTCGATTAGCTTGAATTGTTGCCAATCAATCGCGGAGTGAATTAGGCGCTGGTCTTTTGGTTTGTCTAAGGTTGCTGTCATGGCACGACCTCCTTTAACTATTTTCTATCAATTCCGGTTGCACCGAAATTATTGTTGACTGTTGACTGTTGACGGGCGGGTCGAAAACTGAATGGTTGAGTGTTAACTGTTGACTCTATTTTATTATTCCGATGCAACCGGAAACGATATTATAGCAATTTGAATTCGCACAACTTTGCAAGCACATTGGTATGGTGCGTCCGATCCAAAAAACTTGTTTAAATTGAAACTATAGATTTCTGACGCACCATACAAGTTGATTTAACTATTATATTATCCTTCAAATGCGGCAACCGAAACTCGATCGCGCCCTGCTTCTTTCGCCCGATAAAGCGATTCATCGGCGATCGCAATTAGCGCCCCCGGCTGCGACATCGGCGCCGGAATGCAGCAAGCTACACCCAAACTCAACGTCACGTATTCGCTGACAGCAGACTTAGCGTGAACTATCTGCAAACCCCGCACCTGTCGTGCGATCATTTCAGCTACGCAAGTCGCACCTTCAATATCCGTATTCGGCAAAACTACTACAAATTCTTCTCCACCGTAACGCGCTACTAAATCTGCCGGTCGCTTTACCGAATGTTGGATCACCGTCGCCACTTGCCGCAAACATTCATCCCCCGCTTGGTGACCATAAGTGTCGTTGTAAAGTTTGAAATAATCAATGTCGCACATAATTAAAGACAGCGGTGCTTCTTCCCTTGCCAAACGCCGCCATTCCGTATCGAGGTATTCATTAAAAGAGTGGCGGTTTCTTACCTCAGTCAAACTGTCGTAATTGGCCAAATACTGCAAGGCTCGATTCACTGTTTCTAACTGCTGTTTCTGCTGCTGCAACTGACGGTTGAGCTCCGCCAACTGCTGTTCGGCTGAGTGCGATCGTAACAAATTTCTCACCCTCGCCAGCAATTCCCTCTCGTCAAAAGGCTTGGAAATATAATCGTCAGCACCCGCATCCAAACTTTCGATCCGAGCTTCCATCCCCGATCGCGCTGTCAAAAAAATTACCGGAGTCGATTTCAATTCTGGCGTGTTCCGAATCTCCTTGAGCAAATCCAGTCCGTTTTGTCTGGGCATGATTTGGTCGCTCACAATCAAATTTGGCTGCAAAGTTTTGGCTTTTTCTAAACCTTCAACCCCGTCCATCGCCACAGCGACTCGATAGTACGGAGTTAATAAAGTTTGGAGGTAAGCCAGCAGAAAATTATTGTCTTCTACTACCAGCAACAGCGGTAATTCTCTGCTGTCACTTGTTAATTGTTCCAGATGATTTTTGTCGTCAAAACTGTTAGGTTCCGGTAGCAGGGCCTGGGGTGTGGTCGCCCGGATATTCCCCGAACCCCACTCTCCGGAGCCGAATCCAGTCAGTCCAGCCAATTGGGCGATCGCGCTCACCAACTGATTCGCTTCCACCGGCTTCGACAAATGCCTCTGAAACCCCGCCTCCAGCGCCGATGCCGAATCTTCTTCCTCAATGCCTCCCGTCAGCGCCACGGCCGGCAGCAGTTGCCTGTGCTCGGACAGTTCCATTGCTCTGATGCGGCGGATCAAATCGCAGCCGTCGGCTCCCGATACCGTCATATCGCTCACCAACACGTCAGGTCGCGACTGTTGCAACTCCGCCATCGCTTCGCAGGCGCTACCCACCGCTGTTACCTTGGCTCCAAATGCTTCGAGGCCAGTTTTGAGAAATTTCCGGATCTCGGCGCTGCTTTCCACCACCAGGACTTGCTTTCCCGCTAGGGGTTTGGAAACCGATCCGGGTCTGCTTTCACTTTGGGCGATCGCACTGCTGCGATCGTCGGGTGCATTTTTGTTGGCAATCGGTAGCAGCACCCCAAAGGTCGCCCCCTGACCGATACCGGGACTCGAAGCCCAAAAACTTCCCCCGTGCAGTTCTACCAACTGCTGCACAATTGAGAGCCCCAGCCCCAGCCGATTTTGTTCCTTGGTCTGGAAGTTGTCTGCAGGGCGGAAGTAGTCAAAGATGTGCGGCTGAAATTTGGGATCGATGCCGCAACCGCTGTCGCTGACCTGAATCAAGACGCCCGACGGAGTAGGCTCGATCCCCACTTGAACTGGGCCTGGTGTCGATTCTGGGGTGAATTTGATGGCGTTTGCAAGGAGGTTCCAGACTACTTGCTGCAAGCGTTCTGCATCTGCCAAAATGTAGCTGACGGCGGGGTCGAAATGTGTTTCTACGCGGATGTTTTTAGCATCGGCGGCGGGGCGGAGGGTGTCAATCGCAGATTCTATGATAGACGGGAGGTGAACTTGGCCGATGTTCAGGCACACTTTCCCTCGCAGCAGCCGCGAGAGGTCGAGGAGATTGTCTATTTGTCGGTTTTGTAATTTGGCGTTGCGCTCGATGATTTCCAAAGCGCGGCTGGTGGTGGCTTCGTTTAAATTGCGCGATCGGGCTAGCTGCACCCATCCCAAAATCGCGCTCAGGGGCGATCGCAGCTCGTGGGAGGCGATCGCCAGAAATTCGTCTTTTGCCCGGTTGGCTTCGGCTTGGGCTGCTTCAACGGCTTTGCGATCGGTGATGTCGAATCCGATCGCCAAATACTGACACGGTTTTCCCTTACAGTCCAACAGTGGAACTACTGCGGAGTACACCCAATAATCAGTTCCATTCTTAGCTTTATTCTGAATGTCTCCTTGCCAAACTTCACCTTTGGCAACAGTTGATAGCAGATTTTTAATTATTTCCGAAGATTTATATTCCGAATGGAGGATGCCGAAATGGCTGCCGATTAGTTCTACGCGCGAATAGTTGGAGATGGAGCAAACTCGATCGCTGACATAGTTAATAATTCCTCGCGCGTTTGTCCTCACCGCAAGTGCCGATCTGTCGATCGCTATTTTAAAATCTAAACATTCTTGTAGCGACGAATCTAGTTCTTTTGTCGTAGAAAATTGACCGAGCCGATCGGACGCGTTTTGTTGCTGGCGATCGGGCTTATCCTTACTCCGTTGTTGGATTTCCATTGCTTCTATCTTCCCCTGACGGCTGACACCTAATCTACTCGCATCCTGATTCATTATCACAATTTTCTTTCCCGCACCGGCGGGTGTAATATTTTGTATCTCTTCATCTTCCTGAAAAATTGGCAGGCACCACATCCACTCGGGAGTCACCTTAATTTTTGTTTATAGTTGGCTAAAGTTTGTCAATCTGAGGACTGATTTTTTCATGTCTAGCCGATCGTCGGCTGGTGGCTCATTCCTTTTTATCTGGTATCTTTTATATTTTACTAAGGGGAATCACTGAGAATTTTATGGTGTGGATCACACACCGACAGTTGCATTCTTGTTTGAAACGGGTATCATAACCGTCAACTTTTTGCTCACAATTACTCCTAGTATCTGGCACAAAGTCTCGTCTTCGGCAGGCTTTCGCGTCTGTGGCATTCTGCCTCATCTGCACTAAATGAGATATATGTGCATGGCTAGACAGTTCCCAAATCAGGGGCGGGTTTGGGCGCACAAAGTCCCTATCTGGCGATCGTCCGTAACTTCTTTTAAATTATTTTATTCTACATCTTGACAGGTATGTATATTTTTTGTATTATAAATGTAATATAACTTCCGAGAAGAGAACCACCCAACTGCATTGGCGTACTCAACTATTAAGAATTTGAGGAAAATAGTCTGTGAATTTAGACGCTGTACGCGAGCAATTTGAACAAAGAGCCTTTGATTATGACGGTTTAATTCCCCGCCTCATTCCGCGCTATCGCGAGCAACACGATGTAATATTGCAGTTAATCACTTCTGAAACTAATGGTAACATAAAAGTTCTGGATTTAGGCGCGGGAACTGGCATACTGTCGGCTATGATTCTGCAAGCATTTCCTCAAGCAAAAGTCCTAGCCTTTGACATCGCCCAAAATATGCTAAAAACTTGCCAAACTAACTTGTCCGCTTTCCGAGAACGGCTGACCTTGCAGCAAGGAAACTTTGCCGAAGATGATTTCGGCAGCGGTTACGATTTGGTAGTTTCAGGCTTGGCAATCCACCACCTCGACAGCGCAGGCAAACAACAGCTATTTCACAAACTTTTCCACTCGATGAATCCAGGGGGAATATTGCTAATTCGAGATATTGTCACAGGTGCTACTCCCCGGCTGACTGAGCAATACGAACAGTTGTGGCGGCAGTACATGAAAGCTAACGGAGAAGACGATGCAGCCTGGTTTAAAAAATATCGAGAAGAAGATATTCCATCCTCTGTGGAAGACCAGACAATGTGGCTTGCCGAAGCTGGTTTTGCCGACGCTGGATGTCACTGGCGCTATCTAAATTTTGCTATTTTTGGCGGAGTTATCCCAAGGTAGAAGGCATTCGGCATACGGCAAAGTTTTTGATAATTTTCAAAATATAAAGCTCGTAAAAAACGGCACACCAAACACTCTTTTGTTCCGGGCGCAGAACCGGGTTTTGTAGTCTTTAATGGCGCACATTACCGCTATAATTCGCGCGCCAGATCATTTTTTGCCTCCGGGAATCATTTTCCGAACACCTGTAGAGGCGGGTTCACTCAAGCGCCCTCTGGCAGTGCAAACAGATTCAACAAACCCGCATCCAATCAACGATATAACCCGCTACTGACATTGGGTAAAAGGTGATTCTAAAAGCTCAATAAAGAAAGTAAAATTATGAACGATTCTCGATTACTAAAAATCAGCAGATATCTCAGCAAACACCTGCGCCACGCGCCCGGGCGCATCGGTATTAAACTCGCTCCCGGTGGCTGGATTCCTGTTAGCGAACTCCTCGATGCGTGCCAAAAAAATAACTTTCCTGTTCAGCTTGCAGAACTCAAAAAAGTAGTCGCGCAAAACGACAAGCAGCGCTTTTCATTTGACTCCACAGGCACTCTAATTCGTGCTAACCAAGGACACAGCGTAGAGGTTGACTTGCAGTTAGAACCCGGTGTTCCCCCGGATATTTTATATCACGGAACAGGTAGCACTGCCGTCGAGTCTATTCTCAGTCAAGGAATTAGGAAAATGTCGCGGCATCACGTTCATTTGTCCGTGAATATTCAGACGGCGCGCCAAGTAGGTGCAAGACATGGCATCCCGGCAGTCTTTACTGTAGATGCCGCAGCCATGCAACGCGACGGTCATACATTTTACTGCTCGGAAAATAAAGTTTGGTTAGTAGATTTTGTGCCGCCCGCTTATCTCAAAATAAGTTGATTATTTTCACTTTTTTTGTAGAATGTGTACCACAAAAACTGTAAAATAAGAGTAAGTAGGAGTTTTGCAAAATGAGTGCGGAAGATATGGGTGATCGCGAAAACAATTTTCATCAAAACAATTCTCCCAATAGAGGTCTGCTAGGCTCTGGTTGGCGACCTTTTTACCGTCAATTTGATTTGGAACACCTGGTACATTTAGCGTCTAGCGACCCCTTAGAACTAGCTCAAAAAACTTTAGGTGCAGCTAGCGACATTGCCGACGCAATGGGACGACACCAATATACTTGGTGGGCAAATATTTTAAATGTATTCTCGGAAAATACTCGCTACGAAATTGATGAATTTTGGGATTACATTACTCCGCAGCCAGTTTACCCGGATTACCGCTACAAAGATGTTTTAGTTACCGAAACGCCTGTGGTGCAATTGGTCAGCCGCGCTAGCATTCCCATTGACTACGTTCTCAACAAACTCCAAGAGATTACTGTTTTTAAAGTTCTGGATTTGCTAGGGAAACCGGATGCAATTACCCAGTCTTTTATGGAGCGACATTTTTCTTATCCCCCGGAGCGATTTATTAGCTGGGAACGCTTGGAAGTTTTGGGTACTGTTTATGCTTCTTGGGCCCGATTCGGCTGCTGGCTGCAAATTGACAGCTACGACAGGGGAAGACGCTGCTACACTCTGATTTGTCAAGATATTGCGCCGCTCGTTAGCAAGGCAACTTATAATTTAGCGGTGATTCTGGGCGGGTACAAAAGCCGCGTCGGACAGGTTCACAGCCAGTTCCCAATTCGCACGTTTTCTGCGGAGGTTCAAAGTTTTACCGATACAGTTCAGCAGGCAATTTTGGATCAAAATCAGTTGGCTGTTTTGGTTAGTGGGGAACCGGGCACGGGCAAAACTGCTTGGACGCAAGCGGTAGCAAAGGAAATTTTAGTGCCGCTGGGTTATGTGATTTTTATCTTAGACCACGATGCTGTGGAAAATTTTGTGCCACCGAGTTATTTAGAGCGGATTTGTATTATTATCAATGAGGCTGATAATTTGGCTCAAGATCGATCGACCGCAGAGGGCCAACGCACTAACAAAACTGAACATATTTTGAGTTTGCTGGATGGAACTTTGTATCAAAGCGTCATCGACGAACACGGCATTCAATTTCAGCAAAAACTCGTAGTTTTGATGACTTGCAACACCACTGAAAGATTAGATCCTGCAATGTTACGCAAAGGGAGAGTGGATTTTACCAGTGAATTTACGCACAAATTTGTTTGAGCGCTCTCTTGCATTCTCAAGCTATCTGGCGATCGCACTGGCTACAGGATCTCATACCATGTTTGATGTGGGATTTTCAATTAAAGAATTGGGAATGACTGAGGAAGTATCGGCTCAATAAGTAGGGGTAGCACAGAAAAAAAAGTAAGCAGAGTGCACAAAGTGTCATAAAATAGGACACATGACGCAAAAGATTATTTCACCAGACAAGTCATCCTTCAAGATACTGCAAACCATCGACCCCCCAGGGATTGCAGACGAATCCATGCGTCATACAGTAGAGCTTTTACTGAACCTCATAGAACAATTACAATTAAAAGTCAAAGACTTGGAGTCAGAGAATCAACGGTTAAAAGATGAAAACAACCGATTGAAGGGAGAGCAAGGAAAACCAGACATCAAAGCCAAGTCCAAAGGATTCAAAAGCCAGCACTCTTCAGAGAAAGAACGAAAAACGCCAAAAAAGCACAGCAAAGGCAGTAAGAACGCCACGATTAAAATA
>NZ_JAUBRI010000197.1:0-1054 GCF_036701795.1 Microcoleus sp. N9_A1 | reverse complement strand
AAAGGCGTAATTATTGGACAGGGGTACAGTACAATTGCGTGGATACCCGAAGCAGAAGGAAGTTGGGCATTACCCCTACTACATGAACGAATTAGTAGTTGGTCTTCGCCAATAGAAAAAGCAGCTTCCCAACTCAAACTTGTTTGTGAACAGAGCGTCAACCCAGTTTTAGCAGTTTTAGATCGAGAATATGGCAATGCAAATTGGGTACTGGCGCAAGCAGATATTCAAGCTGATTGTTTAATGAGAGTCCGAAAGAATGCCTGTTTGTGGTCAGCACCACCAGCCTATAGTGGTCGCGGTAGGCCACGGAAACATGGGCAGAAAATGAGACTCAACGACCCAACCACATGGCTCCAAACGGATACTGTGATTGAAATTGACGAACATCCAGGGTTGGGACAAGTCCGAGTCAGTCAATGGCTTGACTTACATTTTTATCGTGCGCCTGAACAGGGAGTAAATTTAATCCTCGTCGAAAGAATGAAGCCCATGTCAAATGGTCAACCGTTTCCACCCTTATGGTTGGCTTGGGTTGGAGAACGAACTCTACCTTTAGAAACTGTTTGGTTTAAGTATTTACGACGTTTTGGAGTGGATCATTGGTATCGGTTTGCCAAGCAACGATTGCATTGGACATTGCCGAACTTGAGAACTCCTGAACAATCTGAACGTTGGAGTGATTTAATGCCATTGATGAGTTGGCAACTCTGGCTGGCTAGGGATTTAGTTCTGGAAAATCGACTTCCTTGGCAATCTGCTACGATTAATTTAACTCCTGGACGTGTTGCCCAATCAATGTTGTCGGTTTTAGTTGACATTGGTACTCCCGCTACAGCGCCTAAACATAGGGGAAAATCCCCTGGTTGGGAAAAAGGAAAGGTACGTACTAAGGCACCGTGCTATCCCACTGTTAAAAAACGGGTTTCTCGACGCAAAAAGTCTTCAAGATTAGCTGTTTAATCTTCTCCCTCTTGAGTTTTTGAGCAACAGCTTGCCTTCTGCTAAAAGGCTGCTACTTTTAGCTGCACTGATTTTTTAGTCTAAACTACAG
>NZ_JAUBRI010000027.1:0-81541 GCF_036701795.1 Microcoleus sp. N9_A1 | reverse complement strand
CTACCTAATTATCAACAAGGCATAAGAGCTATGAGGCTTATTCTATCAGCGTTATAGGTGACTTGTCGCCCCGACAGCATCACTTGATAAAATAGCCACAAATCGAGATATGTCTGTAGAAGCATTGCTTAAGTTTTATATAGGGCAAGGTTTACGGGAAGACTTAGCTAAAGTCTTTTCAGAACGCTTGCTGGACAAAACTGCTCAAGTTCTCGCTAGACACCTTGAGTCAGCAGAAGAAATCTCAACTATTATTCGAGAAATTCAAGCTGAAACTGCACGTTAAATGATCGCGCGATTTAAGTACCAAACTAAAGTGCGATCGCCCTTTCCTTCCCAAAGTGCGTGAAGCGCAGCTATCCCGTAGGGAATCGCCTTTATCTAACTTCTGTGCTCCTCACATAACTAAGCAAATGCAAGTTCATATTGCAGAACTAAAATTTCATCAGCTTTCAACATAGCCATAGCATATTCAATCCCTTGACTATCAGCAAATTCCACTAAATACTGAGATTCCTTTCCCGTATCATACACTTCAACAATAGTTCCCACAAGTCCAACTGGCAAACTAGAAATAGATGCGTATTCTGGTTCCACTAGCGCTAATCGCGTATTGGAAATCGGCTTGAGAATCGCAACAGAATCCAAAACTCTAAAGTGTTTGATCATAGTTTAAGAAAAGCTGAAATTCAACAACGGTTAGAATTAGTTGAAGTCATTTGCCAGAAGTACCTTCTTAAGCTTTATAGGGGCAGGTTGAGTTAGGATATACGCGATCGCAGCGAGTTTACCCATTTCACGCACCCGCCCTCCCCACGCTAGGATTTACCCCTTACTTATTCCTTAACTTCCCCGCGCTAAACTCAGAAGCCACAATCATCGAGCCAATCCCCGCATCCGTGAATATTTCTTGCAGCAAAGCATGAGGAATTCGCCCGTCAATAATGTGAGCGCCCTTCACACCCTGAGCCAAACTCCGCACACAACAATTAACCTTCGGAATCATCCCCCCAGACACAACTCCCGACTCAACCAACTGTCTCGCTTCTTGAATATCCAACTTAGCAATCAGAGTATCCGGCTTGTGATAATCCTCCAAAATTCCCGCAGTATCAGTCATCAAAATCAATTTTTCTGCTCCCAAACCAGCCGCGATTTCTCCAGCCACCGTGTCAGCATTAATGTTGTAAGATTGACCGTTTTCATCGGCTGCCACGCTCGAAACCACCGGAATATAACCGCTGTTAACCAAAGACTCCAAAATCTGGATTTTCACGCCACTGACTTCACCAACAAATCCAATTCCTTCCCTGCCATCTGGACGAGCTTGAATCAGATTGGCATCCTTGCCGCACAATCCCACTGCTTTGCCGCCAGCTTGGTTGATTAAGGAAACAATTTCCTTATTTACCTTTCCTACCAAAACCATTTCTACGACTTCCATTGTCGCCGCATCAGTCACCCGCAAACCATCCTTAAATTGTGGCTCAATGCCCAATTTTTCCAGCCAAATATTAATTTCCGGGCCGCCGCCGTGAACCACAACCGGACGCATCCCCACGCAAGCTAGCAGCACAATATCCCGAACAACTTTGTCTTTGAGAGTGCTATCTTTCATCGCAGCACCGCCATATTTGACCACAATCGTGCGGCCGGCAAAGTGTTGAATGTAAGGCAGTGCTTCGGAAAGCACCTCTACTCGATTAGTGTCTGGATTCCTAACAAAATCGCTTTGTTTGAGCATGGGTAAATTACAAAAGACTAAAAACTTAATTCTAAACTTTAATGGCTAAAGCACATATTAACAGCCACAAAAATCACTTTTTCCCTGAATTTTATCGACGCGCCGGCTTGATCGATCGCCTTTATTGAGCCCCATCCTCAAAAAATTAATAGGTTTTTTTAATAAACTCATTAAAATTTATGTATTATAACTTATACATTTTTTGCTACAGTCAAGAAATGTATAGTTCCCTTGATTTACTTAACGTTTTATGTTAACTGCTGTCGCCCAAGACTCCGAAAACCTTCAGTACAAGCTACCATCAGAGGCTGACTCGTCTCCCTGGATGACGGTATTTTGCGATTTAGACGGGCCCATAGTCGATGTGTCCGATCGCTACTATGCCACCTATCAACAGGGATTAGCCGATACTCAAGCAGCTTATCTTGCTAGGGGAATCAACCTCAACCTTCAAATCCTCAGCAAACAGCAGTTTTGGCAAATGAAACAAAACCGAGTACCCGATGCTGAAATAGCCAAAAGTTCCGGCTTGTGGGGAGAAGAAATTCACGTTTTTCTCGGATGCGTCAGTCAGATTGTCAATCAGCCAGACTTATTGCACTTAGATCGCATCCAGCCGGGAGTGCAATGGGCGATCGCACTTCTGCACTCCCGCGGCGTGCGGCTGATTTTAGTCACCCTGCGGCCGAGAAATCAAGCCGTTCAACTGTTGCAAAATTACGGTTTAGCCCGACTGTTTACCAGCATTCGCGGCACTCAGATGCCCGATGCTGCCTATCACAACTATACAGCCTTAAAAACTGAATTGTTGGCTGAAGTTGCAGAAGAATTTGAGTCATCTCTCGGTTCGGCTTGGATGATCGGAGATACCGAAGCAGATATCCTTGCGGGACAAGCATTGGGAATACCTACAATTGCCGTTACCTGCGGCATTCGCAGCCGCCATCAACTGCAAAAGCACCAGCCTAATTTCATTCTCAGCGACTTAATTATTGCCGTTCATCACTTATTAGGTTTGGGCCAACAAGTAATAGTAGAATGACTACAGTTAACTGTTGACTGTTGACTGTAGACTGTTGACTGTTAACTGTTAACGAATGACTGATGACTGATGACTGATGACTGATGACTGTTGACTGTTGACTGTTGACTAATGACTAAGGCTTTTCTACATTCCTGGTCATTTCCCACAAGCGATTGAGAGGAAAATAAATCACCGGAGCCCAAAGACTGCTAAGAATAGCAGAACACAAAGCCACTCGCTGGTGATAGCTCCAAATTTCCAGTAAAGCCCGATCGCCCATAGCAAAAAATTGCAGCCCCATCACCGTTTCCGCTACCACCGCCATCCCAAACACAATTAGCGCGATCGGAATCGGATCTCTCTCAACAATATCTGCCGGAATCGACCAGGTTTTCTGCAAAACAACTGTTAAGACTCCTACAACAACTAGACTGACAGCATGGGTGGGATGAGGAGCCGTCATCGCATCTTGAAGAAACCCCAAAACCAAGCCCATGCTAGCAGCTCCCCAAACTGTACGTTTCCGCTTAATACTCCAAGCTACCAACCAAATTAACAGCCAGTTAGGTCCAATTCCCAGCAATTCCATTCCCGGCATCCGAGTGGGCAATATCAGTATGCACAGCATCACAGATAGAAATGTAACTGCGAAGTTGAGAAATTGGCGCGATCGCGAAGACATCCGAGATAAAGCTTTCATTGCTGCTGTACTCCCTCAGATGGTGCAGAAGATTGACTCTGCGAATCCTTTGGTTCGACTTGCTTAGAATGGGGGTAAACCACCGCCCACTCCAGAGAATTCATCGGTGCAGAGAACTCAACCACAGCCTCTGGAGCCGGAGTTTTATTCATATCCACCGAAACCACTTTTCCCACAGGCAAACCAGGAGGAAACAACTGACTGTAAGAAGAAGTTGAAACCACATCCCCAGGCTTGACATTGGGAACATTCTCAAAAAACTCCATCACAGCCTGATTTCCGCCTTTCCCGCGCATAAAACCCATGTTGCGACTGCGAGTAATTCCCACACCCAATTGACTCGTAGCGTCGCTGACTAACAGCACCAAGCTAGTATTAGGAGTAACGCTGACAACCCGGCCTACCAAACCGCCGGGGCCCATCACAGTAAAATCTGTTTTGATGCCATCGTTACTGCCGCGCCCCAAGGTTACTTGCTGCCACCAGTGGTCGGCGCTGCGGCCAACAATAGGAGCTACAATCCCTTTAGGTTTCTTAGCAGAAACGTAACCTAAAAGCTCTTTTAGCTTCTGATTTTGAGTTTCTAATTCTAATACCTGCGCTTGCAATTCTTGAGTGCGCGCCGAGATGAGCTGTTCTTGCCCAGAGCCGTTGGCGTGAAACGGACGAGTCACCCAATTGTAAACTTCAAATACTGCAGCACCTTGTGTTTGTCGAACTCCCCAAGCCGCAGTTACAGCTAAACCTAAAAGAGCAATTTGCAGCCGCAGATCCCACCACTTTCGGAATGTATTTTTTAGCATAATTTCACTAATCTAAAATTGTTAAGTCAGGATTTTAGATTTGAGATTGCAGCCGTATTTCTAAATCCACAATCCCAAATTTGTTAACTACATATTACGCGACGACTGCCCGCTGAAAACCCGTTCCAACTGTTTGTTTTCCAATACCCTACCAGTTCCCAAAACCACGCAGCACAGGGGATCGGCTGCCACATGAGTGACAATTCCTGTTTCGTGACTGATCAGAGTATCTAAACCTTTCATCAGCGCGCCACCACCAGCCAGCATAATTCCCCTGTCAATAATATCTGCTGCTAATTCCGGGGGGGTGCGTTCCAAAGTACGCTTGACAGCTTCCACAATTACTGAAAGCGGTTCCGACATACTTTCGCGAATTTCTGGGCCTTTGATAGTAACAGTTCGCGGCAGACCCGACAGTAAGTGCAAGCCTCGCACTTCCATCATTACATCGTCATCCTCTGGAGTTGGATATGCAGAACCTACCTGAATCTTAATTTCTTCAGCAGTGCGTTCGCCGATGACCAAATTGTGAACTTTTTTCATGTATTGGACGATCGCCTCATTGAGTTCGTCACCGGCTACCCGCACAGACTCACTGATCACCGTACCTTGCAAACTCAAAACCGCAACTTCCGTCGTACCCCCACCGATATCTATAATCATATTGCCAGTCGCCTCAGCAACAGGCAGTCCAGCCCCGATCGCCGCAGCGATGGGTTCATCAATTAACCGTACTTCTCTAGCACCGGCCTGAGTCGCCGCCTCAATGACAGCACGCCTCTCGACTCCGGTGACACCGCTGGGGATGCCAATAATTATCCGCGGCGAAACCAAGCTTCTGCCTTCGTGAACTCTGCGGATAAAAGTCTTGAGCATCAGTTCGGCCGTATCGAAGTCTGCGATTACCCCGTCGCGAAGCGGGCGCAGTGCTATGACATTCCCTGGCGTGCGCCCGAGCATTTTTTTAGCTTCTTCTCCAACAGCCAGCGGTATTTTTAAGTCTTGGTCGATCGCCACTACAGAAGGTTCCTGCAGAACAATACCTTTGCCCGACACATAAACGAGCGTGTTAGCAGTACCGAGGTCGATACCCATATCTCTAGATAACGAAAATCGATTGAGAAGACCCACTGATTCGTACCCCCCCCAAAAACTAAAATACTATTGTGTGCAATAATGTTGTTACAAAAGTGTAACCGAGGTGGATTCTATTACGTTTTTCATCCTGAGTCTAGTCAGAAATGTACATTGTCGAACTCAGGTTGAGCGCCCCCGAGCCAATCATCCACCATCAATATGTTCTGGTAACTGGGTGTACAATCAGGATGAAGCCTCACAAGCGCTGTTCCAAGTTCAGTTTGGAGGCTAGTGCGCGTATGGACTGTTTAACTACATCACCGATCGACCACATTCCCAAAAAAGTTTATGAGTCTTAATGTTGTGACTTTAGTAGGCCGCGTCGGCGGCGACCCGGACGTGAAGTATTTTGAGTCGGGTACAGTTAAGTGTAGTTTGACGCTGGCAGTGAACCGCAGAACCAAGAACAGCGATCAACCAGACTGGTTCAATCTGGAAATCTGGGGCAAAACAGCGCAGATTGCTGCTGACTACGTTCGCAAAGGCTCTCTAATTGGCGTAACAGGCTCTTTGAAGTTCGATCGCTGGCAAGACCGCAATACGGGTTCAAATCGCTCGAAGCCAGTAATTAAGGTAGACCATTTAGACTTGCTGGGTTCCAAACGCGACAACGAGTCGGGTATGTCGCAACACAACAGCGAATTCTAGCGTTTGGGGAATTTGGGAAGTAATATTTGTGAATTGGGTGGGTGCTCGTGACTTCAGAAAAGTTAGAAATTGTTCAAACTGAGTACCAAGCTGGGCAAGTAGCTTTTGAGAGTGGCCGGTATGCTGAAGCTGTGCAGAGTTTAGAAACAGCTACCGGTTTAGTCGATCGAAATTCCCGGTTAGGCGGTGAGGTGCAGATGTGGCTAGTGACAGCCTACGAAGCCTCTGGCAATACAGAAAGGGCGATCGAGCTTTGCCGCAAACTCACCCGCCATCCCCGCCAAGAAACCCGCCAGCAAGCCAAGCGCTTGCTGTTCATACTCGAAGCCCCCAAACTCACCATCCCTCCCGAATGGATGGTGAAAATCCCCGATTTAGCAGCTTTGGATGAAAATCAATCAATCAGTTTTCAAGCCAATCCCAAGGCTGATATCAAGTACGCCAAACCCAAATTAGTTGCACCGGAACCTGTTGATTTGAGCCAGGTTAATACGAAAGATAATCAGTTTATTTGGGTGGCGTTAATTGCAACAATTATAATTGTTTGCTCTTTAGTATGGCTAAGTTAGGCTAACTTCAACTTAATGTAAACAACCCTAAGCCAGCCACGCTTAGCGCATTTCAATACTTTATAATCGTTTACATAGTTCCTTTTTACAGGGCCTATCTACTTAAACGGTGAAAAAATATTAATTTCCAACCCTTAGCAAAGGGTTGCTATTGCTGAGTGTAAAAAATTGTATCAAAATTCAGCATTTCCGATCGTCCATGACAAAATAGGCAGCAAGAGTTAGATCTATCGCTCAGGGTTATTTTTTGTCCCGTAATGGCAACATTACTTGCCAAAGCTTCTTAAGGATGCCATTATTACCTGGACTTTTTAGAAAAATTCCCCTACAAATACTGCTAATTGTTCCATTTGTTGTCCAAACAGTTGGAGCAGTGGCTGTTGTCGGTTATCTTTCCTATAGAAACGGTCAAAAAGCAGTAAATGACGTAGCTACTCAGTTGCGGAATGATACTAGCGATCGCATCAAGGAAAATCTAACTTATTTGGTGGCTATTCCTTTTCAATGCTTTGAAAACTATGATACAGCCCTGAGCCAAAACCGCATCGATCTTAATAATGGGAGAGACGTAGAGAAGTTTCTATGGGGACAACTCCCTGCCTTTCCCCTTATTGCTGCCGCAGCTTTTGTTACCCCCAATCAGGAGTTTTTTGCTGGTGAGCGGCAGGATGATGGCGCGATCGTCATCCGTACTTCGGAGGTAGAAAATAACCACACTTTGACTACCTATACCGCCAGTCCAGAAGGGGAACGCCAGGAAATTATCAACGCCGGGAAACCTAACTTTGACCCCCGCAAACGCCCCTACTATAAAATTCCAGTCCAGCAAAAGCAAGCTGTTTGGGCAAAACTGTATCCTCACATTACAGGTAAATACCTATACATTGCCGCTGGCAAACCCCTATATACCAAGACTGGAGAGCTGCAAGGAGTGTGGATGACAAGCTTAAATCTGGTAATGTTTGGGGATTTTTTAAGTAAACTCAAAATCGGTAAAACTGGGCAAAGTTTTATTCTGGAACGTTCTGGAGAAATGATTGCCACCTCTACAGGGGAAAAGCCCTTTCAATATTACCCAGAAAAGGTTGTCCAACTGCCAGAACAACGAATTGAACGACTCAAGGTTGTCAATAGTAGCAATGCCATCACCCAAAAAGCGAGTCAAGCTTTGCTAGAGCAGTTTCAGGATTTTCAAAATATCCAAGCATCTCATCAACTGAAATTTACCGTCGCTGGTAAAAATTATTTCGTCCAAGTCGCTCCTTTTCGAGATGGTAAAGGTATTGACTGGTTGGTGGTAGTGACTATTCCAGAAGCAGATTTTATGGATCAAATTAATGCCAATACTCAGACTACAATCCTGCTCTGTTTAGCAACTTTGATTTTGGCAATTTTGTTGGGTATTCTGACCGCTCGCCGGATTATCCGTCCTGTGGAGCGGATCACCACTGCTTCGGAAGCGATCGCTGGGGGCAATCTCAACCAACAAGTCGAGGTTAGTTCCATTGTTGAACTTGGCAAATTAGCCAACGTTTTTAACGGCATGACCCAACAACTGAAGGATTCTCTAGATGCCCTCCATTTGGCAAATGAAGAGTTGGAAGATAGAGTGGAGCAAAGAACTGGAGAACTGCGCCAAGAAAAAGAAAGGTCAGAACAATTACTTTTGAATATCTTACCTGCGGAAATTGCCGATCGCCTCATGCGAACTAATGAATCCCCTGCTGAACATTTTGAAGAAGCCACGATTTTGTTTGCGGATATCGTAGGTTTTACTGGGATCTCGGCTCGGATAGAGCCGATGCAATTGGTAGCAGGTTTGAACCAAATTTTCTCTGCCTTCGATCAACTCACTGAAAAGTATGGTTTAGAGAAAATTAAAACCATTGGGGATGCCTACATGGTAGTTGGTGGTTTACCCGTTTCTCGAACGGATCATGCCGAAGCGATCGCCAACATGGCGTTGGATATGCACGCCTATATGCAAGAGGTGGAGAATATTTTTGGGGAATCTCTACAAATTCGGATCGGGATTAATACGGGGCCTGTAATTGCGGGAGTAATTGGGATTAAGAAATTTATCTATGACCTCTGGGGTGATGCGGTGAATATCGCCTCAAGGATGGAATCCCACGGTAAACCGGGATACATTCAAGTCTCCGATGCGACTTATCTCAAATTACAGCATAAATACTTACTAGAGCCAAGGGGTACGATCCAGGTCAAAGGAAGAGGAGAAATGATGACCTATTGGCTTTTGGGTCGGGGGGGATGAATATTAGCCACTAGCATTCGATAGGTGAATAACTGTTAACTTGTTCTTCCAGCCAGGGAAAAGTTTTGGCGCTATAAAATGCTTCGGAAGATGAATTCTATCAAGCGATGGATGGTTTTACGCGCGGGTGTCGAGAAACCGGTTTTTTTTGCGAATCAGTCGGCTACAGCGCGTCTTCTCAGTAAAAACCAGGTTTCTAAGTCTTTGCGAGTTCTGGCCGTACCCAAAATCAAAGAAACCGGGTTTTTCGCAGTTTTTCGGCGGTGTATCGATATTTTGGGAAAAAACCCGGTTTCTGGCCACACCCAAAATCGCTAAAATAAAACAAAGACCAACCAGAAAGGCGATTATTGTGAGCGATTCCACCATAGAACAGATATTGAAATTGGCAAGTCAGCGAGCCGATGCCGCTGAAGTATACTACCTGTCGAGTCAAGACACCCCCATCGAATTTGAAAACAATCGCCTCAAATCCCTGCAAACCAAAGCACTGCAAGGCGTAGCACTCCGGCTGATTCACAAAGGCAAAATCGGCTTTGCTAGTTCCACAGACTTAACGCGGATAGACGATTTAGTCGATGCAGCGATTCAAACTGCCGAAATCGGCGACCCCGCAGAATTTGAACTCGCCTCCAACTTCCACCTAAAAGGCCCGGAAACCACCTACACTCCGCCCAAAACTGCCGAATTAGTCGAAAACGGCAAAAACCTCATCGAGCAAGTTCACGCCTACAATCCCGATATTATGGTAGATGTAGGCTTTCACGTCCGCAGCGGCCGCGTCAAAATTGCCACGACGCAAGATGTGTATGCCGAAAGAAGCAGCCAAATAGTCAGCGGGACGATCGCAGGCAACTTGGTAAAAGGAGAAGACTTTATGCAAGCATACAGTTACGATGTTGCGCGCGATCGACCCCTGGACACCAACAGCATCCTGCAATCACTCCTCGAAAAATACCGCCTCGCCGAACATCCAGCCAGCATCACCAGCGGTTCCTACCCAGTCTTATTTACCCCCAGAGCCGCCGCCAGCACATTAGGCAGCCTCTTTGATACAATCCTTTCAGGTCAAGCAGTAGTCCAAAAAGCATCTCCCCTAGCCGACAAAATCGGCGAAACCTTATTTGACGAACGCTTCACCTTTTTTGAAGACCCCACCTACGGCCCTTCTGCTTGTCCCTTCGACGACGAAGGTACACCCACCACCCGCAAAACCTTGATAGACAAAGGCACCGTCACCGGATTTTATTGGGATCGCAGATGGGCCGCTCGCGCCGGTGTACAATCAACCGGCAACGGTTTTCGCGGCGGATTGTCGCGCCCGGGCCCTGATTTGACTAACTTTTGCATTTCCCCAGGAAATACCAGCACCCAAGACTTGATTGCTAGCATGGACGAAGGCCTGATAATAGAGCAAGTTTTAGGTGCCGGCCAATCCAATCAGTTAGCTGGCGAATTTTCTGTCAACTTGGACTTAGGCTACAAAGTAGAAAAAGGCAAAATTGTCGGTCGCGTCAAGAATACAATGGTGGCAGGCAGCATTTTTGAAGCCTTTAAAAATTTGGCAGATTTAAGCAGCGAAGCCGAATGGGTAGGCGGTGCGGCATATTTGCCGAGTATGCTGTTTCAACAGTTGGGTGTAGCTTCGAGGCAATCTTAAATAGTTGACAATTGACAGTTGACAGTTGACAGTTGAATGAGTTCTTCAGTCCTCTTGAGATGACTTGAGCTTTGAGGCAGGGGTTTCAACCCTTGCCGGACTATTGGTTGTACCTTAAACAGTTGACAGTTGACAGTTGACAGTTGACAGTTGACAGTTGACAGTTGAATGAGTTCTTCAGGTTTTTAGAAGCGGTTTAAAGGTAAAAATAGGAAAAAAGGTAAAATGAAGCAGGAAATTGTCAAGGATGGAACTGGGAAGAGGGAAAAAAACTTTTTCTTTCTTTTACCTTTTGTCTTGTGTCTTTTAACTCTAGTGACTGGCTGTGTTCAGTACGATGTCGGAGTTAACTTTGAGAGTCAAACTCGCGGCGAAATCGTGCAGCACATTAAACTCGGGGAAAGGTTGACGAGTTTCAGCAGCGAAACAGTTGCAGATTGGTTGAAAAGCGTAGAACAACGGGTGAGATTGCTGGATGGGAAAACTAAACGGCTTTCTGATACAGAAGTTCTAGTCAGGATTCCTTTCAATAATGGCGCTGAGTTAGAAGACAAGTTTAACCAATTTTACAATCCGATCGCACAAACCGCAAAATCTCGGGTTGCAAGTCCGCTAGAAACCGATTTGCCGAAGTTTGAATCTCACCTTAGTGTCAAGCAGAATAATTTGTTATTGGTGCTGCGAAATCGGTTGAGTTTGGAATTGGATTTGCGCTCTCTTTCACTGCTTTCTTCTAACGGCAGTCTGCTGCTGAGTCCGGGGGGACTTTTGGAGCTTGACTTTAGCTTGAACACGCCTTGGGGTGCCGAAAGTATTGAAACTGTCGCCGGTGCGCTGGTTCCCGAAAGCTATCAGCAGGGAAAACAGTTAGTTTGGAAGCTCAAACCCGGAGAAGTTAACTATTTGGAGGCGATATTCTGGATTCCCAGCCCGGTAGGAATTGGGGCGCTGATTATTTCCTTGTTTGTAGCCGCAGGCATTGCTTTGAAATATAAAATATTGCCAGCACTCTTAATCGGCAAGAAACCGCAAAACATCGGTCAAACCTAAAGAGGATATGTCCTAGAGGGGCGGGTTAACCAATATCTTCAATCAACTCTCAGAACTCCAATAAACCCGCCCCTCCCCGGATATTATGGTTAATTCACCGGATTTGATCTTATCACAAGAACTGAGAATATCTTTCAAGAAACAGTTGACAAATGGTAAATAATTTGCTTAACCTGAATTGAGAATTAGGAACAGAGAAAATGCGAGCGCTAAATTTCTTCTTCATCTTTCTGATTTGCTTGGCTCTAGTATTTTTCAGCATCGAAAATACACAGCCAGTCGCGATTCAAGTTATCGAAGGCGTCCAAGTTAAAGCTCCACTATGCGTAGAACTAATTGTAGCGACCGGATTAGGGGCAACTCTAGCGTGGCTGTTCAGTCTGTGGTCGAGACTGCAGCGAACCCTCGCGTCGCGCCAACAACTCCGCCAAGTTCGCGAAAAAGAGCAGCGGATTCAGGAATTAGAACAAAATCTTGAACGCTATAAAGCCGAAGTAGAAGGCAAACAACCTTTGTTAGAAAGTGCAGAACCGATAAGTTTAGAAATAGCAGCCATTGAGGGCACAACTGCTGAAATGACCGCCAATTAACTTGATATGCTCTCTCGTTTTCCGAGAGGCAAAATCTAAAATCTAAAATCTAAAATATAAAATCGAATGGCCGTTTCCCGAGACCAAGATGGCTTAGAAACGATTTCAGAGGGGATCGCAATTTTAATTGACCTAGCCGAACGGGGAGAAATTGATCCTTGGGACGTTAAGGTAATTGAAGTGTTCGATCGATGTCTGAGCAAGCTTACGAACGCCTGCGATGCAGATCAGAGTTCGGATTTCTCCGATTTGTCCCACTCCGGCCAAGCGTTTTTGTACGCTTCAATGCTGGTTTTGCTCAAAGCAGAAAGTATTGTCCTCTCAGAACCCCCGCCAAATCCCGAATTGGACGAAGCCGCCCTCGAAGACGCAGAACACTCAGGCGGGCGACATTTGCCGCAGCATTTAGAGCGGCAATTGCGCCGTCGCGGTGTAGCTCAACTACCGCAAAAACGCCCGGTGACACTCCCAGAACTGATTGAGCAGTTGCAGCTAATGAAAGCAGCAATGGAGCAGACAGTTACCCCCCGCCGCCGCCCTACCTCCAAAATGCGATCGCAAGCGGCCCAGGCTATCTTTGAGCTAGCTCACCAAGAAAATCTTGTAGAAACTGCTAGTGAACTCGAACGGTTTCTGGCTCAGCGGGGCCAGGAAATTGACGAGGGTTGGCTGGACTTGGACAAATTGCTAGAGCTTTGGCACCATAACGACTTGAACTCTCCTGTCAACCCAGAACACCCGGTATCTAGTGGGGAAGTTCACTTGCCAAATCATGACCGCGTGGGTATTTTTTGGGCGTTGTTGCTGCTATCGGCTCAGTCTAAAGTAGAGTTGCTTCAAGAGGAGTTTTACCAAGACCTCAAAATCCGCGCGCTTTGAGCTTGCAGGGTATTAGGTTCTCGGAGGAAACTAATAGACCTCTTGCAAAATAATTTTATGCTATAATCAAACGTTTGGCTTAAGTGGAGCAGATTGCAGGTTATATCAGCACTTGACAATTATGAGTGAGCTTCGTGGGTCTCAAACTCAAAACCTTTAATTGTAACATAGATTTTTTTTGCAAGAGGTCTAATAACTATGCCACTGCGTCGGTTAAGATTCTAGGCAGAATCTCGCTCTCTGGCATTCTGTTGCTGAGTCCCGAATGCGGAGAGCGGGAGTGTGAAGTTCTTGCTGATTCCCGATACCTGGTTTCTTAAATCCAGGTAAATTCGGAATAAATGATTGATAGCCTGGTACGATGTCGCCTATAAACAGGTCAGGATTTTGCTGTGATCGATCGCTTCGACGATCGCAACCGCTAGCATCTAATTGTTGAGTTTATATCAATTAACAGAGGGTTGAGGAAGTTAATAATGAAAGCGATGATTCTGGCGGCCGGTAAAGGCACTCGCGTCCGTCCTATTACTCAGACAATACCCAAACCGATGATTCCCATCCTGCAAAAGCCAGTGATGGAGTTTTTGGTTGAATTGCTCCGCCAGCACGGATTTGACGAAATTATGGTCAACGTTTCCCACCTGGCAGACGTGATTGAAAACTACTTCCGCGACGGTCAAAAGTTTGGGGTACAAATTGCCTATTCTTTTGAAGGGCGAATTGAGGACGGAAAAATGATTGGAGAGGCTATCGGTTCGGCTGGTGGCATGAAACGAATCCAGGACTTCTCGCCGTTTTTTGACGATACTTTTGTGGTGCTGTGCGGCGACGCTTTGATTGACTTGGACTTGACTGCTGCTGTGAAGTGGCACCGGGAAAAAGGGGCGATCGCTACTATTGTTATGAAATCGGTTCCCCGCGAGGAGGTTCCCAGTTACGGAGTGGTGGTAACAGACGAGTCTGGCAAAGTTAAAGCTTTCCAAGAAAAACCTTCTGTAGAGGAAGCTCTGAGTACCGACATTAACACTGGTATTTATATTTTTGAACCGGAAATATTCGATTACATTCCTTCGGGCGAGGAATACGATATCGGTTCGCAGTTATTCCCCGCGCTAGTAGCAGCAGGCGCGCCTTTTTACGGGATTAGCATGGACTTTGAGTGGGTGGATATCGGCAAAGTTCCTGACTATTGGCGGGCAATTCAGAGCGTGCTGCTCGGACAAGTTAAAAATGTTTCGATTCCAGGAATTGAAGTGCGCCCCGGCATTTACGCTGGTTTGAATGTAGCTGTCAACTGGGATAAGGTTGATATTACTGGGCCTGTTTACATTGGCGGGATGACGATCATTGAGGATGGAGCAAAAATTGTCGGGCCGACAATGATTGGCCCAAATTGCTGGCTTTGCAGTGGCGCAACTGTGGAAAACAGCGTGATTTTTGAGTATTCCCGTTTGGGGCCGGAGGTGCGGTTGGTTGATAAACTGGTGTTCGGGCGCTACTGCGTTGATAAAACCGGGGCTGCGATCGATTTGCAAGCGGCGGCTCTCGATTGGCTGATTACTGACGCTCGCCAAGTTTTACCGACTCACCACGGAGAAGAGCGGCGGGCGATCGCAGAAATTCTCGGCCATGCTGAATAATTGCTAATTGCTCAAGGTAAGGTGCGCTAGGCGCACCCTACTTTTACATTTATGATCTCAGCTTTTAATTCTGGTATTGTGCTTAGGTTGCACCTCACATCTTCCACCATTCTCAATAACAGGCTTTCCGGCCTGTTCCACAAAGAGTAGATTTTCTTGTGGAACAGGCCGGAAAGCCTGTTCATAAAAGGCTTATTGACAGTGGTGCAACATCTCAGTTGCACCCTACATTTTAAGACTGAAGATAAGTATACTGGCTGAGACTCCGCTCGTAATTTTGCAGCAAAAGTTGGGCCTCGGAAAGAGTAATTTTATTTTGCTGCAAAGCTGCTTCTGTTTGACGGCGGATGCTTTCAACCAAATTTTCTGAATCGTACTGTACGTAGCTGAGGACTTCTTTCATAGTGTCTCCTTTCACAACGTGTTCGATATGATAGCCAGAAGGTGTTAGCTGAATGTGAACTGCATTAGCATCGCCGAATAAGTTGTGAAGGTTGCCCATAATTTCTTGATAAGCACCTCCCAAAAATAGCGCCAAATAGTAAGGTTCTCCAGGTTTGAGAGTATGCAGTTCCAAAACCGACTTCACATCTCGCAAATCGATAAATTGGTCGATTTTGCCGTCGCTGTCGCAGGTAAGATCGGCTAAAATACCGCGTTGAGTTGGTTCTTCGTCGAGTCGGTTAATTGGCATAATAGGGAACAATTGGTTAATTGCCCAACTGTCCGGTACTGACTGAAAAACAGATAAGTTGATGTAATAAATGGACGCCATCACCTTTTCTAAGTCTTCCAAATCGTCAGATACGTATTCTTTCTGCCGCGCGATCTTCTGTATTTTATCGCAGCAAGCCCAGTACAACTGTTCGGTTTTTGCCCGTTCCGCAATTCCCAAATAGCCTAAGTTAAATAAACTGACTGCTTCTTCCTTGAATTGGATAGCATCGTGATAAACTTCTTGGTAATTTTCTGGACTGATAGATTGGTAAATTTCGTAGAGATTGCGCGGAATTTGGTGGGCGTTTTCGTCTACTGGTTCGGGTACTTCTCTGGGGACATCGCTAGTACCGAGTACGTCAAAAACTAACACTGATTGGTGAGATGCGATCGCCCGCCCACTTTCGCTAATGATAATTGGAACCTGGATTTTGCGCTCGTCGCAGGCATCTTTCACTCCCGCTACTACGTCGTTAGCGTAGTTTTGCATATTGTAGTTTTTGGAAGCGTGGAAGTTTGTTTTAGACCCGTCGTAGTCTACGCCGAGTCCACCGCCTACGTCCAAGTAGTTCATATTAGCTCCCAATTTAGCTAATTCTACATAAATGTGGCTGGCTTCTCGAATGGCGTCTTTGATGACGCTAATTGAGGAAATTTGGGAGCCGATGTGGAAGTGCAGTAACTGCAAACAATTGAGCATTCCAGCTTTTTCTAGTTCGCCGACTGCACGCATAATTTCAGGAATTGTCAAGCCAAATTTTGCCCGATCGCCCGTGGAGCCTCCCCAGCGGCCAACGCCTTTGGTAGTGAGTTTGGCTCGCACTCCCAAAATCGGCTTAATTCCCAATGCTTTGCTAGCTGTGATTGCGAGTTCTACTTCCTCTATTTGCTCCAGCACAATTACGGAAGTTTGCCCTAGCCGCTGCGCTAAAATAGCAGTCTCTATGTATTCGCGGTCTTTGTAACCGTTACAAATTAATAAAGCGCCTGGGGTTTTCAAGGTCGCCAAAGCTATCATTAATTCCGGTTTAGATCCGGCTTCCAGTCCGAAGTGATGGGGTTGACCGAAACGCACCAAATCTTGAATTAATTGTCGGTGCTGGTTGCATTTGACTGGAAAGACACCGCGATAGACGTTTTTGTAATTGTAGCGAGCGATCGCTCTGGCAAAACAGGAATTTAGGCGATCGATCCGGTCTTCCAAAATATCAGAAAATCGAATCAGCAGGGGCAAAGCCAAATTTCGCTGTTTCAAGGATTCTACCAGTTCGCACAAGTCGAGGGAACCGCCGCGATCGCCCTTGGGAGACACTGTAACGTGACCGGCTGCATTGATCGAAAAATACGGTTCGCCCCAACCTTGAATTCGGTAGAGTTTCTCACTATCTTCTATTGTCCAAGATGCTTTTGGCAGTTGAGCCGCCGTTACCAAAGCACTGTCTGGTGCCGCCAAACTCGTGACTGTTGGCGAGTGAGTCGATAGCGGATCGAGATCGGAGAAAGCAGCGGTGGCTGGGGAACTCATCTTATCGGAAACCTCTTTTAGGAGTGGTCAAATAGATAGTTTATCGCACATATCGGGTTTCCTGATGCAGTTAAAAAATCACTTTGGGTAAACGGGCGGGCGATTTTAGATTAAAGATTTTAGATTAAAGATTTTAGAATTGACTCTACAGATGGATGAAAATCGGGGATTTAACTAAAATCTCCACCGTGATTGCTCTCCAGGACTTATTTCTTCAAGCAAGTATCCCTATGCAGGTGAACTCGGAAATCGGTTTCCGAGTTCACCTGCACCAAGAGAGTTGTCGGACGATCGATCGCCCGACACACACTAACCAAAAATCACCTCCGGCGGCGCCATGTCAGCCCCCATCATCAATGCCCCGTTATTAGACTTCTTCAAGCCCGGTTGAGGTGCTTTTTCTGGGGTCTTCTGAGCCGGTGCAACTGAGGCTGGCGGTGTCACCTGCGGTTGAGGTACTGCCTGTGCTCCTGGCACCACGGGTTGCTGCGACAGCCAACCCAAACCCCCTACAGCCCCAGCCATCAAAGCGGTGTAGCCAATGTACAAATGCACCGGACGCATTTGAAAGCCTTCGCCTGAGTCGGAATCGGAAACAGACACATACATACTGGGAATTGGAGTGGGAGCGGGTTTGGGCAAAGCATTCGCCATAGCGCTGCCGTCTAGTCCCAAGGCGTCGCCGAGTCTGCGGATAAAACCTCTAACGTAAATATCTTGGGGCAGTTTGTCGATTTCCCCATTTTCGATCGATTCGATGTGGTGCAGCGGCACGAGAGTTTGACTGTGGAGTTGCTGCAGGGATAGGGAGCGAACTTGCCGTCCCTTACGCAATTCTCTACCCAACTCCTGCAAGCACTCTTCTCGCTGTTGAACTGCTTTTGCTGCTTCTTCTTCCTTGGTGAGTTTTTTCGGCTTTTTGGGAAAACCGAACCCTGGGAAGGATTTTCCGGGGACGGTGACAGTTGCAGCTGGAGCCGACTCGACTTTAATTTCGTCTTGGGGCGCTTGTTTGCTGTCTTCAGAAGTGTTAGTGTCTCGATCGGAATTTTCTTCGGTGTCGGACTCGGTTTGGGGCGGCGCTTCCACACTAGCGCTGCGCCAATAGAAGACAGGAGCAGCTAATGGTGGCTCCAATTCTTGAATTTCTGTCACCGTCTCAATGGCAGGACTTAAAGCTGCAAAACTCTCTTGGGCTACTTGCGGTTCAATTTTGTTTTGTTTGGGAAATCGATCGAATGCGAGCTTGACGGCTTCTCTGCTAACTGCTCTAATTAAAATTTCGGCAGCGGAGGCTGCTTCGCCCAACATTGTTTGCAGGCTAGCTAGAGCTTGGCTATAGGTGTCGCTACAGATGAGTTCAGCTTCTATTTGACCTAGGACAGAACGAAAACTTTCTTGAGAAATTTCAATAGTTGGGTGATCTGTCACCCCAAAATAAGCCTCGGGTTTCAGTGCCATGATATTCATGTTGTCTTGGTAGAAGGTATCTGAGTACGTTCTTCGACAGGTTGGCAGTGATTCCGGATGTCGGTTGGGGGAGAGTGGGAGAGTGAGAGAGTGTGAGGGAGAGTGAGAGAGTGGGAGAGTGGGAGAGTGGGAGAGGCGCAATTCCCACTGACCAATTTTCTATTGCTTGTGGATGCGATCGAGCAACCAAAGAGCCCCGAAAATCCCGACAAAATGGGCAACAGTGGCGTGAGTATTGGCGAGTACCACAAATATATCTAGCGGCTGAATAAATCGGCCCACATCAACTGCGGCACCGAACAAGGCTTGCGGCTGAGCTAGAGATTTGGCTAAAAGGGTGCCGCTGATGGCTTCTGCGCCGATCAGCGTCAGCACCATTCCTGACAAGTTGCTAAAAAGTGCCAGCCGCACCTCTTTGATGGTGTCTGCTTTTTTGGGGCGGACAGCGTTAGCGGGCGATCGCAGTTGTCTCGACAAACGGGTGAAGCGGAAAGAGCGATATACGCTGTAAGCGAGTACGGCTAGCCCACAAATGGCAAAAAATACGCCCCCGCCGGTGCCAGCACTGGTGGAACCCGCAGCGGCGCTAGCCCTGGGGAGCGCGAAGGGGATGGCAAAGAGCAAAATGATCGCCGCTACCACCCCTAGCACTACCTGTACCCAGAAGCAAACCCAGCCTGTTGTACGAAGGGCAAAGGCAACTCGCTGTACGGCGACAGGAAGCTTATCGTTATCTAACTGATTAGTCATATTTTGAGCGGGTATAATTAATTGGCATTAGTTGGCAGCACTTTTTTCTCTTCGGGGACGGTTGACGGCGGTTAACCCTCTTTATAATAGAAGTAGCAATGTTTAAGATTTGTAACTAACATTGGATTTCACATTTGAATAGCGTCGATCGCCAGGTACCCAAAGCAATGACACAACTACAACCCACGGTCACTCCCAAACTGGAACAGCCAAAGTTTGGCTTCAACAGCTACGCGGAACGCCTTAACGGTCGAGCCGCGATGATCGGTTTTTCTTTAACTTTAATTATCGAGTATGTCACAGGCCAGGGCTTGCTGTCCTGGTTAGGTCTCAACTAATTTTAGCAATGGCGCGGTCAGCCTTACACTTTGTCTTGACTCGAACGGCAGCGGGTGTGACTTGTGCTGACCGCGACAAATTCGGGAATTGATTAAAATATTAATTACAAACAAGCCCAGCGACTTCTCCGCCGAGAGAGATCTGTTCCCGAATGCAATAGCTGGCTTTTGGAGGTGTATATGGGGTGGAATTTTGATTTGACAAGCTTGGCAATTTTGCCTCGCTCCCGTACAATTCCCCACAGGCGAGAAGATTAATTTAGGTGAAGCTAGTATTTGAGCTAGAAATCCTGATCGTTCCGCCAACTCTAAGTTTTAGAGCTTGTAAATAAATATAGAACAGAGTAAAACCAAATGAATGCTTCGTGGACGCGACTTTTGAGGTCAGCTTACCGTAGAGAGCCAATTACCAGCTTTGTTGTGACAGTGGGTGTTGTCGATGCAGCCATCGGCAGCATCGGTGCCAGTGGCTCTTTATTGGCTTTTGGGCTGGGTACCGCTGGGGTGGCGATGGCTCTCCGCTGGTGGCAATTTTACCGCTCTGGAGCCGAACAACCCGCACCTGCTCCCGAATACTATCTTCCTCCTCAGTCTTCTAGACCTCAGTTGCCCGTGCTTAACGTGTCTAAAAAAAATCCTCCTTATTAAGATTACTGGGCAATGGTGACTGGGCGATGTGCCGATCGACTCCCTGGATCTGAGGCACTAAAAGATAGGGCAAGAAAGTCTTTCGATCTTGGATGCTTGGTTTATGAATATTTCTGTTGCCGAGAAACTGTACAAAATTGGCTCTGTAGCTGCCTGTAGTGGTTTGTCGGTGAAAACTGTTCGTTACTATGAGGAGATGGGCTTGCTGTCTCCTGCGGTAAAGCGATCGCCCGCGGGTTATCGCTTGTTTGGCGAAACCGTATTCAACAGGTTGGCGTTTATTAAACGATCTCAGACTCTGGGTTTGAGCCTTCAGGAGATTAAGGATATTTTACAGGTTCGCGATCGGGGAGAGTTGCCTTGCTCGGAAGCGAAGCAGCATCTCACGGCTAAGGTAGAGGAAATTTCCGTGCAAATTGCTGCCTTAGAAACTTTGAAGAGGGAGTTGCAAGGCATTCTCAACTGCTGGCAAGAGCAGCCCTCGCAGGCGAGCATTACTAGCACGATTTGTCCGAACATTCAGCGGGATTGAGCGGTAGAAAGATACAAAAAAAGGGAAGGAATTATCGGTTTCCTTCCCTTGATGGTTTTGTTGGTGATTTTGTTGGTGTTTTGTCGATCGTGTTGAGCTTTTAACTGTTTTCGCAGAGTTTGCTGTTGCTTTTTGAGTTGCCGAGCCCTGGCTGAGCCGCCTTTACCTTTGGAGTTTCTACCCTCGCTGCGGGGAGACTCCCAACTTTTTAGTCTCATGTTTTTAATTGTATGCACTACTCCTATAATACACCGCTAGATTTTCACTGTCAAGTATTTTTTAGACTGATGTTTTCTAGTATCAACTGTTGACTGATGGGGATTTGCTACAGACATAGCGATGCTGCGCCCATTGCCTGCGGCTGGTTACATCTACGCGCTTTTTGACAATTTGGGATGTAAGGGCGATCCCTAAACTTATCAGGTAATTATGGTAATCTAAAAGTTAGGTAACTAGGACTGGCAAGAATGGAGGAATGTGACAACACAATTTTTCTGTCCATATCTCGATAGTGAGGTTTAACTCACTGAAGAACGAGAACTACATATTGTCGAGACACATCCCGATTTGCTACCATCTTATCAGGAAAGAATTGCTAAAACTCTAGCTGACCCAGATGAGGTTCGATGTGATTTACGTTTCGGCAATACTCTTCTATTTTCACAGCAGTTTGGTAAGGGTCGCAAGGGTAGGTATGTTGTAGTAGCTGTTGTGAATGATACAGATCCCACACAGCGCTATTGGATTGTGACAGCTTACTTAACAAAAAATGTTACCCAAGGAGAGATAATATGGCAGAAAAATTAACTTTTAAATACGATGCTATTGGGGATATTTTGTACGTCAATAAATGTTCGCCTTATGCAGAGCAAGAATCGCAAGAACTAGACTATGGAATTGTGGCTCGTCTCAATCCTGACACGGAGGAAATTGAAAATCTGGAAGTTATGTTTTTCTCAAAGCGGTTGCGAGAAAGTAATGTATTTGAATTACCAATTGTCGGTGATTTGCACTTGAGTTATCAGGCTTAAAAAAGTGGCTAGACGCTAGCACTCCATTAAAATCCCGATCGCCTGTGTTAAAATTATGGAAGCTCAACCACGAGAAGTACAGAACTACCTAAAAGCCGATGGGACAAGTCCGTTTGAAGGATGGCTTGATTCCTTTCAAGATACGAAAACTGTATCTAAAATCAAGAAACGACTCAGGCGAGTTGAGCTAGGCAATCTGGGAGATTATCGCTCAGTAGGAGCCGGAGTTTATGAACTTAAGATTGATTATGGCCCTGGCTATCGGATCTATTTTGGACAAATCGGGTTAACAGTTGTGTTGCTGCTATGTGGCGGTGATAAAAGCACTCAAGAGCAAGATATTAGCCAAGCTAAAAAATACTGGATAGAATATGAAAGAACTCAAAATGCCAACAAGTAGAAGCTACCACGAATACTTGATTTCTTCTCTGAAAAGCCCTGAAAGTGCTGCTAGCTATATCGAGGTCATGTTGGAATTAGAGTCAGAAACACCAGAACCAGAATTGCTGCGAGCAGGGCTTAAAGATGTGGTGGATGCTTATTTGCAAATGAATAAGTTATCGACGGAAGCTAAATTTATATATGAGAAGCTCGATCGAATGTTGTCTGAGAGTGGGGGCGAGGAAATTTATGCTTTGATAGTTTTACTAGATAAACTGGGGTTCCAGTTAGCTGTCGCATTAAAGTAGGTTAATTAATAAAATAGTTAGGGCGATTCCTACGGGATAGCTGCGCTTCACGCGCTTTTTGACAATTTGGGATGTAAGGGCGATCGTTATTTCATTACGCTCGCGATCGACCCCTACAAGCTACAAAAACTCATCTACTGGGAAACCCGGTTATTCTCACTTATAAATTAGCTATAAACTCGTCAGGTGTGACCTTTGCTTGCTTTAGAACACCGCTGAGAGTACCAATTTTTAACTCGCGGTGGAGTGGCACAACGCAAACAATTTCTCCGTCTGGAAGAGGCTTTTTAAGGACAACGTGGCTACCCGTTTGTCTGGCTTGATAAAAGGCTAAACGCTCTAGTACGCGAATTACTTCTAGGCTTGATATTCTGGGCAACCTAGGCATAGCTAACCTCTATGCTAGTTACAAACCTGGGAGTGATTTCGTCGGGTAAAGGACACTCTTCGAGATAGAGCCTTGTAGCTTCTTTGAGATTAGCGATCGCTTGTTCTATGGTTTCGCCTTGGTCAATTGTGCCGACTTCGGGACATTCGGCAATATACATATCTTCTTCTTTGTAAATGATGGCTGTGAAGCTTTGGGTGCTCATAGGTTTTTTGCTTCAATCATCAGAGGTTGCTTAGTTTCTATTTCTAGTTTATCTCGGATGGATTTTTTTTGCAAGTATAGGGGCAAAAGTGCGATAGCACTTTTTGACAAATTGGGACGTAAGGGCGATCGCGCTTTTGTAGTAACTAGGATATCAGCAGCTAGGGAGCGGGCTTAATCTCTGGTAATTTAAAACTTAATTGGTAATATGGATAAAATCAAGGAGCTTCAGTTTTGATTCTGTTGCTTATTAGCGTGTAGTTGTTCTGATAATCAGCAAGCTTTTCTTTAGCTTGAGCTTCCACAAATGTACCTTGAGGAATAGAACTTAACAAGTTGATGGCCTGCTGCAATTTTGATTGAGCATTCTGCCAGACATCTTTAGGATGAGGTGGATTATTCACCATGAGGGCAGCTTCCCCTGCTAGTTTTTGGGCAGCTTCTAAATTAGTGGCTGCTTTCTGTTCAGTGACAATTCTATTAGTAATCGCCTGATAGTTAGTTCGATAAACACTTAGCTTTTCTTGAGCTTGAGTTGCAACAAGCGAATTGTCTGGAATTGCCTCTAACAATTTGATTGATTCCTGCCACTTCCCTTGTACTTGCTGCCAATTTTCTAGTGGATGAGGTGGATTTTGAGTCATAACGGCAGCTTCCATTGCTAGTTTTTGAGCTGCTGCTAAATTTGTTGCTGTTGGGTCTGGCTGAGGAGTCGGTGTTAAGGTGGGTGAAGCTTCAGAATTTGTTTTTTGCTCTCCAACATTTAGAGGAATTCCCGAATTTGGTATTGTCTGCTGACTCGGTGAAATTTGAAAGGTAGTTTTCCAGCCGACAAAACCCAAAACTCCTAGAGTCAGTGTGGATAGTATCAGTATCCAGCCACTTCTACCCCCGCGTCTTTGCTCTGAAGACATGGTACGGTCAATAGAATTTAGAGATTCTCCTGTCTGTGTGGATCTTTCACTTTGCTTACGACTAGGTTTTTTTTGTTCCTTGCGACGGCGTTCTTTTTCTAGGTGCTTAAGAGATTGTTCAGCCTCTCCTCTTAACCTATTAGCCCGGTCAATTAAAGCATTAGCTTTTTCTTTTAAAGATACACATTCATTCAAGATAATTCCTAATGTTGTAGTTTGACCCTCATAAGAGATAATAAGCCCATGCTCTTCATCAAACCATTCTATCGCAAACACTGATTCCCCAAAGTAAGATATAAAAGCTTTTATGCGCTCAATAGGCTCGACATTACGTTCAAGATTTTGTACGATACTATCCAGTTTTGGCTGAACCTGTTTTAGCTGTTCTTGAGCTACCTTTATTTGCTGAACCTGTTGCCTTAAACTTTGCTCTTGATCAAAGTCTATGTGAATTCTTAAATCTTCATCAATTTGCCTTACTTCTTCAGGGAGACTTAGAGATTTCCTTTCCAATTCTAGCTGGAGCAATAATTGTGAATCATTTAAAATATTCTCGGCTATATTTTTTAGACCATCGCCCCAATCAATTAAGTTTTCAACATTTTCTATTAAGTCAGCAAGAGACGTTTCCTTATCTGGCTCGCCCAATTTTTCAGCAAGTAAGTTACTCCCTGCCGTGAGAAGTGCATCTACTAAAAATCCACCAGGAATAAAAAAGCTGGCTATTGTTCCGAAGAAAGGGATTGCGCCAAGAACTCCTTTATTAAATTTTTCACTGTCCAATACTTCTTGAAGCTTATTTTCAATAATATTTAGTTTATTTTGAATGTTGCTAATTCGCTCTATTTCCCGTCTAATATCGCTAGAGTTGCCAATAGTAAGTTTCATACTATCAGCAAGTTGGGGCAGTTCGTTTACAAGGTACTCTAAATCTGACATGATTTACTCTCCTTTAACTATTAATTAATCACCCAAAGACACGTTTAGCTCCCAGTTTTTATCCTCCATCTCTTGATATGAATATGTCAAATCGCCTCGCCTACCGATCTGAATTGTGTAAAACTCTGCTTTTCTTATACCATTCACTTCGATAGAAAATTGGCAGTGGTTATCAGATATTATTTTACCTATGCCTAACTCTCCAGTCGCAATAGTTTCTCCTTTATGATCTTTTACTAGCACCTGCCTACCACTTTTAATATCCCCGTAACCTCCTTTTCCATTACAAAACTGACCCACTCCACCGAAGAAGTCATCCTTGAGTGTTAGTGAGCCTTTAATATTGTGATTGAAACCAAAAAAAGGTATTCCTTTAAAGGTTAGAGTTGCTAAGACAATAACTCCTACTACAATCAAACGTTTTTGACGATCGGGATTTTCATTAAGATAATTTTGGCCGATGTCTAACAATTCTTTAAATTTTCGTTCTCTAAGCAAATCAATAATCGGATTCAATAGATCAGTCAAATTGGAAAATTTATCTGTTGATAATTTTTTGGAATCTGAACTAACCTCTGCCTTTAGCTCAAACTCTCGATTCCACACCGGGAAATCTTCACCCACCTGCTGCCCGTAAACCTTCACAGAAGCGATCGCCCCCGCCTTCAAATTCGTCAACTCCCTGCGGACAATCCTGATAGAAGCCTCCTCATCAGGAACCCGATCGCCCTCCAGCATCACCTGTAAACAACCATCTTGCAAACTCGCAGTCGCACTAATCCCCTTATTCTGTAACGGAAGATTTAACAGAGATGCGATCGCCTCCACATCCCCAAGCTTAGCCCGTTCCTTAAAACTAAGCTGATTTGACTCCGTATTTTCACTAGAACTTGCCCGCCCCTCTGTAAAATCCGTAACAGGCAACTTTAGCCCCGCCACTTCAAACTCTTGACTCCACGCCGGCACCTTCGCCCCCGTCTGTCGCCCGTAAACCTTGACTTTCTCAATCGATGCAGCCCCCAAACCAGCGATCGACTTACTCACCCACGGGGCCAAAACTTGCTGACTAGGCGCTTCTGCAGATTCCAGCATCACCTGTAAACAACCATCCTTAAGGGAAGCTGCGGCGGTGATGCCCTTGGCTTGTAGCTGGCGGTTCAGCAGAAGCGCGATCGCCTTTGCATCTCCCTGTTTCGCGAGTTCCAGAATATTCGGTTGTGTCATAACAGGTAGATACAACTAGCGCTGAGCCTAATATTTTCTGCTTTAAGTATAAATTATTTCCTAATTGCCAAAAATTTTCAAGCCATAAAAAGTCATATTTAGTAGTTTTTTCCATCCCAACTAGGTCATAAAAAGTCACATTTAGTTAGTTGCTACGAAAAAAGTCATATTTAGTTAGGTTACAATCAGGTCAACCCCTTGCATATGAGTGACTGATGGACGTTGAAGAAGCCTTAAAATTTACAGACCATCTAGCTTTAACTACTACAGGAAAACACTTAGATAGTCTGCAAAAAGCTATACTGCGCGGCGCTTGGGACAATCAAAAATATAAGGAAATTGCACAGGAACACCACCGTTCAGAAAAATATGTTAAAGAAGTAGGCTTCAAATTGTGGAAAATTATCTCAAGTGCATTAGATGATCAGCAATTATGTAAAGCCAATTTTAGAGCTAAACTGGAAAATTTACAAGCTTCTAATATTGTCTCACTCGTCGGGAATGGCTGCATCCATATTGGCAACATCTCCGCTGAAAATGTGCACTCCCCAGAAGTCTCACAACCTGAACCGCAAGACAAAGATAAATTTAACGAAAAAACCAGCAATTCCGAACCTAAAGTACATTTAGACTTAGGCGACGCACCAGAACCCAACCTATTCTATAACCGCACATCCGAACTCACCACCCTCAAAGAGTGGATTTTGGAAAACCACACCCGCCTCATCGCCATTTTAGGCTTATCCGGTATTGGCAAAACCGCCCTTACACTCCAACTAATCCCACAAATTCAACACGAATTCGATCGCATCATCTGGCGAAGTCTCCGCGACGCGCCACCCCTGGCATCACTCCAAACCGACTTAATTCAATTCTGTAGGGGCGGTGCGCCCGTGCCCGCCCCCTATCCAGAAGAAAGGGCAACCACGGGGGGATTGCCCCTACTAGAATATTTACGATCGCACCGCTGTCTCCTAATCCTCGATGATATCCAAACCATCTTCAGCAGCCAACAACTCGCAGGCAATTACCAACCTGGATATGAAAATTACGGCGCATTCTTCAAACAAATAGCAGAATCATCCCACAACAGTTGCTTAATCCTCCTGAGTTGGGAAAAACCCAGAGAAATCGCCGCAGTAGAAGGTGAAAACCGCCCCTGCAAATCGCTGCAACTCAACGGTTTAGGCCCGGAAGCACAGGAAATATTCAGAGAAAAAGGATTAGCAGAACCGGAAAAATGGTCAGAACTAATCGACCTTTACCGAGGCAATCCTTTATGGTTAAATATAATTGCCACATTAATTCAAGACTTGTTCGGCGGCAGCGTTTCCGAATTCCTCTCCTATGATACCCTATTTTTAGGTGACTTAGAATCACTATTGCAGCAGCAGTGCGATCGCCTAACCGCATCCGAACAACAAGTTATCTCTTGGCTAGCAAGTGCGATCGAACCAGCAGACATCTCAAAAAAGCCAGACAACCTGCAACTATCACCGCCAGAACTCTTGAAAGTCATGCAATCTTTAGGACGGCGGTCATTAGTTGAAACAGTCAAACAAAACGGGCGATCGCACTTCACGATCGAGCCAGCAATTAGAGAGTACATAACAAACAAAAAATGAAAATCGCTACCTGGAACGTCAACTCAATCCGCACCCGCATAGAACACGTTACTAGCTGGTTGCAAACAAACTCCCCAGACGTTCTCTGCCTCCAAGAAACCAAAGTCACAGACAAAGACTTCCCCCTAGAACCTTTCACCAATCTCGGCTACAACTGCTACATTTCCGGTCAAAAATCCTACAACGGTGTCGCCATTTTTAGCCGATCGCCCTTAACGCAAATCAGCAGCGGATTTTCCCCCATTCTCGGCGACGAAACCACAGGTATCTTTGACGAACAAAAACGCCTCATAGCCGGGGTTATCGACGATATTCAGATTATTTGCGTATACGTTCCCAACGGTTCCGAAGTCGGTAGCGAGAAATATGAATACAAACTGCATTGGCTCAAATTGCTGCAAGAATACCTCAAAATAGCACTAGACAACTCGCCCAACCTGTGCATTTGCGGCGACTTCAACATCGTCCCGGACGATCGAGATATTCACAATCCCAAAGCCAATGCTAACTCCGTCGGCCTATCAGTAGCCGAGCGCCTCGCACTAACAGAAATAATAGAATTAGGATTAAACGACCCCTTTCGCAAATTCACCACAGAAGGAGGTCATTATAGCTGGTGGGACTACCGCGCCGCAGCATTTCCCCGCAACAACGGCTGGAGAATCGACCACCATTATCTCAGCCCTCCCCTGTACGAACAAGCAAAAAACTGTACAATAGACATTGCTCCCAGAAAATTAATCAAACCCAGCGACCACGCCCCCGTAATTGTCGAAATTTGATTTATAAGTTATAAGGTTAATAACAATTCACATCTTGCCCCATTCTCCATAAGCCTTGGATGGGCGGGCAGGATGCCCACTCCAGAAGAAAATTCACTCTTTGTGGAACAGGCATCTTGCCTGTTCTTGAGAAAGGTGCAAGATGTAAGTAACAACCAACAACTAAAAATCATGTTCTTAGTAACCGGAGCAACAGGCGCACTAGGCCGCCGAATTGTACGAGAAATCAGACAGCAAGACAAGCCTGTCCGCGCATTTGTTCGCCTCGCTTCTCGCTACTCAGAACTAGAAAACAGAGGCGCCGAGATTTTTATCGGCGACTTGAAACAAGACAAAGATATTAAAAAAGCCTGCCAAGGAGTGCAGTACATCATCAGCACCCACGGCACCGGCGGCGACGTTCAAGCAGTACACTACCGCGCTAACATAGAACTAATCGACTGCGCCAAAGAAGCCGGAGTGCAGCACTTTGTCTTTCTTTCGGTACTGGGAGTCGATCGCGGATACGAAGATTCCGCAGTATTCAAAGCCAAGCGAGAAGTTGAAAAATACCTGCAAAACAGCGGCTTGAATTATACAATCTTGCGGCCTGCCGGTTTTGCTTCCAGCTTGTTACCACTAGCAGAAAGATTTCGAGAAACCGGACTTTACCTGCTGATTGGCGATGGTAAAAACCGCACATCTGTTGTCAGTACCGACGACTTAGCAAAGATTGCCGCAGACTCGCCAACAGTCGAAGGCGCCCGCAACCAAATTTTAGCAGTTGGCGGCCAGGATGTGCTGACAAGGGATGACATTCCCCGCATTTTTGGACGCTTATTCAATCGCGAACCGATGGTAATCAACCCGCCGCTGATGGTGTTTGACGGTTTGAGAAATGCCTTGGGTTTATTGAATCCTCAAGCTCAAAAAGACTTAGGAACTTTGCGGGTATTGCTGGGTAACGAGTATTTCTGCACTCCCGAAGAAGTGCAAAACTTGGAATCAATCTACGGCATGAGAATGGAATCCTTAGAAAGCTTTCTGCGGCGCAATTTGAGCGTTTAAAATGCTAGTTCTTCTCGTTACCAGGCATAGCCTGGTAATGAATATCCGGAGGCTATGCCTCCAAATAGTTGTCTCATTTTAATGGAGGCTCTTCCTCCCGATATGCGTCTCCAGCCTCTGCCGGGGTACGAGCAAAAGGTAGCGCCAAATCGCAACTGGAAACCTTTTAAGCAGAAATAGGTAGTGGTTTAGCACCAATATAGCTGGTAACTGCGATCGGCGGAGAAGTGGGCTTAGCAATCAAATAACCTTGGACCAAAGTTGCTCCCCGTTCTCGCACCCACTCAAACTCCTCCAAAGTTTCCACACCTTCAGCAACAGTTTTAATTTCTAATTGAGCGGCAATTTCTAACATCTTTTCCGTAATGAGTGCCTTATAATAATCTTGATGGACGTTGCGAATCAATTGCATATCCAACTTAATAAAATCTGGACGCAGTTGGTGCATCAAATTTAAATTAGAAGAACCGCTGCCGAAATCGTCCAGGGCAATTAAAAATCCAGCTTCTCGGTAAAACCTCAGAATATTAATCAAGTGATCGATATCAGGAGGGTGCTGAGATTCGGCTACTTCAAAAACAATATTGCTGTGAGGAATTCCCGCTTCATCAATAGCCTGTACTGTTCTTCGCAGGCACGTAGCGGGATCGTAAACTGAAGTTGGAGAAAAATTAATAAAAAGTAATTCTTTGAGATCGTACACATGGGCTTCGTAGATAGCGCGAGTCCTGGCTAAAACATCTAGTTGAAAAATTAGGCCTGCTGATTCTGCTTGGGCAAAAATCCGACCCGGATAAATTAAGTTTCCTTGCTCGTCAATTCCTCGGAGCAGCGCTTCGTGGGCAAAAATTTTAGAAGTATCTGAGGTATAAACAATGGGCTGAAAATGTGTAGTAATGCGTTCTTCGGACAATAAATCTAACAGCCAATCAGAGTTACTCAAATTAATAAAAGAGTCTAATGTAGTGCTGCGATAAAAATCGCTAAGTTTTGGCTGTTCAACTTCGGGCATCCACAAAACTTTTGTCTCTTTCAACTCTTGAGTTGTCAGCACCGATGATGCTAGGGTGCTAAAATTTTCTCTCGCTATTCCCTCAAGGATAACGTATAAACACTTGCTCTCTTCTAAAAGCTGGAATTCAAGTTTAGCCTTCGCCAGTGCAGAAATAAATTTGTTCAGCGTGTGCGATACTGGAAACCACAGGTATAGACCTCCGCTGCCCTCTATTTTTGCGGGTACTGTTTCGCAGCGAGAGCAGGAGCCGAAGGCTTTGCCACTGATTTGCATTGGAATATCCTCCGGTTTTAGGGTTGATTTTAGAAACGCTAACAATTAACTTCTATTATAATATAAGCTAATTCACCTATTAATTCATCTATCTCAAGATGTAAATCTTAATAAAGTTATAATATTTAAGAATTATTTCATTATTTATACTTGCCTCCGGTTTCAAACCTTGGTCAAAGTTCTCAGCATTGAGCAAGTACCTGTGATTAAACACTGTTCCAAATCATCACAGAGGGAGAAGGCAAAGACTTGTTGGCTACTCTCTACTGCTGCTGTGATTCTTTACACCTTATTCTCTAATTCCCTCTGCCAAAACAGTCGCTACAGTTGATTTTTTTAGCAAAGGCAAATTAACACGCCCGTGAAGCGCAGCTATCCCGTAGGGAATCGCCCGATCCATTAATTTATCCCAACCACAAATATATACAGCCGGACGATCGCCCAAAACAAACTCACTTGCTCGGGAATATCCAATTTAATTTTATAATCGGGATGACAGGATTTGAATTAAGCTTTCTCACTTATTTTACCAGAAGGAATTGGCTTTAAACCAATTCTTTCTGGTAATTCTAGAGAAAAACGTCATCAAGAATGATTTAATTACTTTTGCTGAAGCGATAGCATAAGTAGAGCAAGAATACTTTGATGGACGTACAAAACGTCGTCAGCAGCGCTCTTAGAACCCACATTTTCCATATTTTTAAACAGAATTTATAACCATCAATCATGTTTAAAGACCTGCGAAATTTAGGATACTAAAATTATAAAAAATAGGCACAGAATTTTTGTCTAAAGTGAATGTATGAAAACCCTTAGTCATCCAGAACTGCGGGATGTGGGTGTTAGGATGAATCGAATCTTACCAATTAAACATTTTCAAACACCATCAACCAAGGCAGCAAAACATAGCATTTAGAGTCGGCAATGCCCACCCTATACTTTGACTAATGTAATGTGAATCTGGCAATGTTCAACACTAACCTTGCCGCCGTAAACACTCTCAAAAAGTTATGAGGAACAACCAATGGGATATAAGCGAATACGGTTTACTTAAGAGGGCGGGTTTTGCCTTGATACAGTCGATTATTTCATAAATTCGCTCGCCCAAGCCGCCCCTACCGCAATATGGTTAACTTAAGAAATTCGTCAAAAAGCCTTAAGTAAACCGTATTGGGATATAAGCGAATACCGTCCATTCGTAGAATAAACACTCAAACAATGGCAAGTGCCAGGGGTAGCGATCGCGATCGTACTTATCAGCATAACTACGAGACAGCCGAGAATCCGATCGCCCCTAACATCACTCGTTTAATTATTTCGATCGCATTTTCGCCAAATTCCTCAACAGTTAAGCGAAAAAAACCCTCGCTACTGGCCCGTTTTCCCCCCCGCAGCATCGCCCGCAGCCAAATTTTGACAATAATCCAGGGCGATCGGTAAAATTACAGGTGCGATCGAACTATTGTCAGCAGCATTAAATCCTTCCGTCATCAGTCGTTCCCCAACATACGCATAACTGTTGAGAATATTGCACAATAGATAAAATTGTAAATATATAGCACATACGTCTTTTTACCGCTGATGAATAGCAGATTCCTCGATCGACTCCACCACCCCTCGCGCCCCATCATCGTCTTCGACGGCGCAATGGGAACCAACCTGCAAGTCCAAAACCTCACCGCAGAAGACTTCGGCGGCAAAGAATACGAAGGCTGTAACGAATATCTCGTGCACACCAAACCGGAAGCCGTCGCCATCGTGCACAGGGGATTCCTCGAAGCAGGGGCCGATGTCATCGAAACAGACACCTTCGGCGCTGCTTCCATCGTTCTCGCCGAGTACGATTTAGCAGACAAAGCCTATTATCTCAACAAAGTTGCCGCCGAACTCGCCAAGGGTATCGCGGCCGAATTTGACACGCCAGAAAAGCCGAGATTTGTCGCAGGATCGATCGGCCCAGGCACCAAATTGCCAACATTAGGACACATTGATTTTGACACACTCACCGCCGCTTTTGCCGAACAAGCAGAAGGACTTTATGACGGTGGCGTTGACTTATTTCTTGTCGAAACTTGTCAAGATGTGCTGCAAATTAAATCAGCATTAAATGCGATTGAAGAAGTATTTAAGAAAAAAGGTGCGCGGATTCCGTTAATGGTATCCATCACAATGGAAGCTACCGGCACAATGTTAGTCGGTTCCGACATCAGCGCCGCTTTAGCTATTTTGCAGCCATATCCCATAGATATTTTAGGATTAAACTGCGCCACCGGGCCCGATCGCATGGCCGAACACGTCAAATACCTGTCCGAACATTCACCCTTCGTGGTTTCCTGCATTCCCAACGCTGGTTTACCCGAAAACATTAGCGGCCACGCGCACTACAAACTCACGCCAATAGAATTAAAAATGGCCTTGATGCGCTTCGTCGAAGACTTAGGCGTGCAAGTCATCGGTGGCTGCTGCGGAACCCGCTACGATCACATCCAACAACTATCAGAAATCGGCGCAACTCTGACACCAAAAATTCGTGAAATTACTTGGGAACCATCCGCATCCTCAATTTATAGTGCTCAACCCTATGAACAAGAAAACTCATTCTTAATTGTCGGCGAAAAACTCAACGCCAGCGGTTCTAAAAAATGCCGCGATTTGCTGAATGCCGAAGACTGGGACGGTTTAGTAGCAATGGCTAGGGAACAAGTGCGAGAAGGCGCGCACATTCTTGATGTCAACGTTGATTATGTCGGGCGCGACGGCGTGCGCGATATGAAAGAATTAGTCTCCCGCGTTGTGACTAATGCAACTCTCCCTTTAATGCTGGATTCCACAGAATGGGAAAAGATGGAAGCCGGCTTAAAAGTTGCGGGCGGCAAATGTTTGCTGAATTCTACTAACTACGAAGACGGAGAACCGCGTTTTTATCAAGTTTTGGAGTTGGCGAAAAAATACGGCGCGGGCATAGTTATCGGTACAATTGATGAAGACGGAATGGCCAGAACTGCTGACCAAAAATTTGCGATCGCCCAACGCGCCTATAACGCCGCCGTCGCCTACGGAATTCCACCCTCAGAAATCTTTTTTGACACCCTGGCTTTGCCAATTTCCACCGGGATTGAAGAAGACAGAAAAAACGGCAAAGCTACTATCGATTCGATCCGCCGCATTCGCCAAGAATTGCCTGGTTGTCACGTAATTTTAGGAGTTTCTAACATTTCCTTCGGTTTGAATCCGGCGGCGCGGCAAGTTCTCAATTCCATGTTTTTGCACGAAGCGATGCAAGCGGGGATGGATTCGGCAATTATCAGCGCCAACAAGATTTTGCCGATCGCCAAAATCGACCCCAAACACCAAGAAATCTGCCGTAAACTGATCTACGACGAACGGGAGTTTGACGGCGATATTTGCGTTTATGACCCCTTGGGCGACCTGACAACGGTGTTTGCTGGCAAAACTACCAAGCGCGATCGGACAGAAGACGCAAACCTCCCGGTCGAAGAACGCCTCAAGCAGCACATCATCGACGGCGAACGAATTGGACTCGACATCCAACTCGCCAAAGCCTTAGAAACCTATCCGCCCCTACAAATTATCAATACCTTCTTGCTAGACGGGATGAAAGTAGTAGGAGAATTGTTCGGTTCGGGACAAATGCAGCTACCGTTTGTATTGCAGTCAGCAGAAACTATGAAAGCGGCCGTTGCCTATTTAGAACCGTACATGGAAAAGTCAGAATCCGGGGATAATGCCAAAGGCACATTCCTGATCGCGACTGTTAAAGGCGACGTTCACGACATCGGCAAAAACTTGGTTGATATTATCCTATCAAACAACGGCTACCGAGTGATTAACTTGGGAATTAAACAGTCGGTTGACAACATCATCGAAGCCTACGAAAAGCACAAAGCAGATTGTATTGCGATGAGTGGTTTGCTGGTAAAATCAACCGCATTCATGAAGGAAAATCTGGAAGCATTCAACCAGAAAGGAATAACCGTTCCCGTAATCTTGGGCGGCGCAGCTTTGACTCCCAAGTTTGTGCATGAAGATTGCCAAAATACTTATAAAGGTAAAGTTGTTTACGGCAAAGATGCGTTTTCAGACTTGCACTTTATGGAGAAACTCATGCCAGCCAAATCTGCTGGTAACTGGGAAGATTTGCAAGGATTTTTAGATGAAGTAGGGCAAGAAAATAAGGCGGTGAAAGCAGCTAAAATTTCGGCAGAAACTGCTGTAGAAGATGCTGAAAAAGCAGACATTCCGGTGGTGATTGATACCAAGCGTTCCGAAGCGGTTGCTGCAGATATCGATCGCCCAAATCCTCCTTTCTGGGGAACAAAACTGTTGCAGGGAGAAGACATCCCCTTTGAGGAGATTTTCTGGCACTTAGATTTGCAAGCATTAGTGGCGGGACAGTGGCAGTTCCGCAAGCCAAAAGACCAATCGCGGGAAGAATACGATGCTTTCTTAGCTGAGAAAGTTTATCCCATATTGGAAGAGTGGAAAGACAAAATCATCACTGAAAAGTTACTGCATCCGCAAGCAATTTACGGATATTTTCCCTGTCAATCTGAAGGCAATTCTTTGCACTTGTACAACCCGGAAATTATGAATGGCGGGCAAGATGCCCACCCCACAAAAGAAAGTGGCACAGGCATCTTGCCTGTGAATGCAACACCCGCAGCGACATTAACATTTCCCCGGCAAAAATCGGCGCGCCGGCTGTGCATTGCCGACTTTTTCGCGCCGAAAGAATCGGGTAAAATCGATGTATTTCCGATGCAAGTGGCGACGGTGGGAGAAGTTGCTACAGAGTACGCGCAAAAGCTATTTGCTAACAATCAATATACTGACTATCTCTACTTTCACGGATTGGCGGTACAGACAGCGGAAGCAGTGGCAGAATGGACTCACGCACGGATTCGGCGCGAATTGGGCTTTGGTAGCGAGGAACCGGACAATATTCGGGATATGCTAGCGCAGAGATATCGCGGTTCGCGGTACAGTTTCGGCTATCCTGCTTGTCCGAATATGGCGGATCAGTACAAGCAACTGGAATTGCTAAAGTGCGATCGTATAAACTTGCACATGGATGAAAGCGAACAGCTTTATCCAGAACAATCTACTACGGCAATTATCACCTATCACCCAGCGGCTAAATACTTCACCGCTTAATTTGTAGGGTGCGTGCGGAGTACCATTAGTGTCAACTTCTATTCGTTCCCAGGTTCTACCTGGGAACGAGAAAAATGCCTGATGTCCAATGCCCAATACCCAATGCCCAATGCCCAATGCCCAATGCCCAAACTCCATCTTACGAGTAATTCCGGGGAGTGCGCGCGCCGGCAGATGCTCCTACCATCGAAGCAACTAAACCCAATAGCGAGCCGAACAAGAACGACCAACCAGCTTTCGCAGCATTACCAGCAATATTGCGAGTATCCTGAGCAGTTACGTTAGGCGCTTGGTTCGGCAAATCGACCCCGCCCTGCTGCGCTTGATTAATTGCTTCTCCCGCATTGGCAGCGATGACACCAAAAGTACCGGCTACGCCATTTGCTAACAGCCAAGAGCCAATTGTTAAGGTAGTTGCCCACAAAATTGCTCCGTTCAAAAGCGCTGTGTTGCGGTTCATCGGGCCGCAAGCGCGAGCAGTTACCCAACCGCCAACGGCTAAGCTAATTAACAAACTGATAATTGACCAAATTCCGACGCCGGCACCCACGTCCCCTGAAATAGTGCGCGGAGCTCCTGAATTAGCAATGTTGCTCAACCCGATCGCAGCGCCCAATGCACTTAACACCAGTTGTGTGCCGATCGCAATTACCAAACCAGAAAAAATCGGGCCCCAACGTACTCGATCATGGTATTCCATCACTGAATTTACCACCACGGGTTCGGTACCAACGTTATCCACAGGTCTATTTACGTATGACATAGGTTTTTTTTTCCTCTGAGAGTTGCTTTAATTTTTAACAATCTTTCACCTAAGCATTGATTGTGGCTGAGATTGATAAAAACTATATCTGCCTGGGGAAATAACCAGTCTCTATGTCTGAAGAAAGAAACGAAAAAGTCATCAGCCCTCAGCCAGTCGCTATTAGCTAATGACTGATGACTGATGACTGATGACTCAGGACTATTTTATCCAGTTAGAAAAGTTCCCGGATGTATACAGGAAATGCGGACGTATACAGAAAATACAGCTTAACGCAATCTTACAGCCGTTCCAACGGCAGTAATCAGCAGCAAAGCCCCGCTCGAGTCTACATTAATCGTGCCGGTGTCAACTTCCACCCCGATTACGGCATTGGCGCCGAGGCGCTGGGCTCGTTTTTCCAGTTCCGCGAGGGCATCTCGCTGTCCTTTGAGAAACACTTCCTCGTAACTGCCGGTGCGCCCGCCGATGATGTCGCGAATGCCCGCGAAGAAATCTCGCAGGGCGTTGGTGCCGTAGACAACCTCAGCAGTTACTATTCCCAGGTAAGATTGAATTTCTGCTCCTTGGATGATATCAGTTGTTGTTACAATCATCAGTTGGCCTCAATCGCGAAAATTTTGAGTGGGTCTTGTTCTGTAGATTTACTACATCTCGCCGCTCAAAGATTCCTGGTAAACCATAAGTTGTCAGCTTGGCAAGCTGACAGCAACTCGCTCTTTCATTCCACACACTCTTTGAAACAAATGGCCGTGCACAAACAAAGTCTCTTGGTATTCAGTACGTTGCTAGTAGCGGGATTCGCTGTCGCAGCGCCGCAGATAGCGCTCTCAGCAGAAACATCGGTTCAAGTCAACCCTCAAAATAATTCAAATTTAGATGCTCTGCTGCGACAAGGGCGCGAGTTCGTAGATTTAGGAGACTACAGTAAGGCGATCACCATTTATCAGGAAGCGGCACGTTTAGATACGGAAAACCCCCGCATTTTTTCTGGTATTGGCTATTTAGAAGCGCGTCAAGGTAACTATCAAGCCTCAGTGGAATTTTACCAACAAGCGATCGGTCTGGAACCGAACAATGCTGACTTCCAATACGCATTAGGATATGCTATGGCGAATTTGCAAAACTATCCCGCAGCAGCCACAGCTTACCGCCGCGCCGCTGCGCTCGATCGCAAAAATGTCAATGCCCGGATCGGTCTCGGAGTGGTACTCTTTCAGCAAAAAGATTACGTCGGTTCTTTTAAAGCATACCAAGAGGCGATCGCCCTCGATCCGAAAAGTTGGCAAGCTTATTCTTCAATGGGTTTAGTATTGATCCAGCAGGGAAGTTTTGCCAGTGCTGTCACCGTACTCCAACAAGCAGCCGAACTCGCTCCCAAACAAGCAGGTGTCCAGTTAAAATTAGGCACTGCTTTGCTGCGTGCGGGCTATACTTCCGAAGGGCTAGTAGCTTTTGAAGAAGCTGCCAAATTGGAGCCCAGGAACCCAGAAGTGCAGCTAGAAATTGGCGAACTTCTCCAGACTCAAAACGACTTCGACGGAGCGCTTATAGCTTATCAGCGGGCTATTGAGGTGCGACCTAATTTAGTGGAAGCACACGCAGGAATTGGGGAAATTCAACTGGAAAAACAAGATTTTTTAGGAGCAATTACCACTTTTCGGCGAGTGATTAAGCTTGATCCAAACCGGGCAGAAGCTTATTACAATATGGGTAAGGCACTCAAAGCGCGCGATCGCAAATCGGAAGCAATTGAAGCTTTTAAACAAGCCATTGATACTTACCGTCAGCAAGGCAACAATGATGGTGTACAAAAAGCTGAGGCGGCGCTCCAGCAACTAAAGTAATATCTCTCAATGTACTAATAGGTAATTGGCTAGCAGTTTTGAGTGTGGAGTAAGTAATTTTCCTAGGACTTAACTCCTTCCACTCGCCGTGTTGCAAGGAAAAAAGCAATCTCAAAACTGTTTCTATTCCCTATTCCCTATGCTCCCTTTCCTGTTGCTTCTTCCTTCTTACTTCCTTTGCTTAAGTTTTTAAGTGAATGCAGATAAAAATGGCTAAATAGAGTAGAATATTGGCGCGATTTGAGAACGGCGGTCACTTGTTGACAGTTGACAGTTGACTGTTGACCTTTACCTGGAAGGAAGAGGATTGAAGTAATGAATAGTCTTCTTTTAATTTATCCCTAAAAGGGAGAGGCTTTAAACCAATTCTTTCTGGTAAAGTTAAGAAGAAATAAGGGCGATCGCACAACAGTAGTTTGTCAAAGCTCCATCTTTTGTAATATGCTAGAACAGCTTACTGACAATGAATCTATTTCTATTGGTAGAGACAGCAAACTTGTTGACATTTGTAAAATAAGCAAAATATCCTCTCCCTAGAACTTCATCTATGCAAACGTATGACGTGATTATCATAGGCGCAGGTCACAACGGACTCGTCTGTGCATCTTATCTGCTGAAAGCTGGATATACTGTCCTCTTGTTAGAAAAACGTTCAGTTCCCGGCGGCGCGGCAACTACCGAAGCTGCCATTCCCGAATTGCCGGATTTTAAATTCAATCTTTGCGCGATAGACCATGAATTTATCCATTTAGGGCCAGTTGTAGAAGAATTAGAACTGGAAAAACACGGTTTAGAATATCTTTTCTGCGATCCAGTTGCCTTTTGTCCGCATCCCGACGGCAAATATTTCTTAGCGCACAAATCTGTAGAAAAAACTTGTGCAGAAATTGCCCGCTACAACGAGCGCGATGCTAAAAAATATGCCGAATATACAGACTTTTGGCAGCGGGCTTTAGGTGCAATGGTTCCGATGTTTAATGCGCCACCAAAATCCATCATAGATATTCTGGGCAACTACGATATTTCAAAGATCAAAGATTTATTGTCAGTCATCGGTTCCCCCGACAAAACGCTGGACTTTATTCGCACGATGCTCACCAGCGCTGAGGACATTCTCAATGAGTGGTTTGACGAGGAATTTATCAAAGCACCCCTCGCAAGATTAGCATCAGAACTGGGCGCGCCTCCTTCGCAAAAAACCCTGGCTGTAGGCGCAATTATGCTGGCAATGAGGCACAATCCCGGCATGGCAAGACCGCGCGGAGGGACGGGTGCATTAGTGCAAGCGCTGCTTAATGTGGTGAAAAAATACTCGGGTGTCGTACTTACCGACCAGCACGTCGAAAAAATATTAGTTGATAACGGTCGCGCAGTAGGAGTTCGAGTTGCCGGTGGTACGGAATACCGCGCTACAAAAGGTGTCATTTCTAATATTGATGCTAAGCGCTTGTTTCTGCATTTAATGGATGACAGCGATGTCGATGCTGCTGACCCGAATTTGCGGGAAAGATTGGAGCGAAAAATTGTTAATAATAACGAGACTATTCTCAAAATAGACTTAGCTCTCAATGAAATACCAAAGTTCGATCGCTGGAACCATCGAGACGAGTATTTAATGGGTTCTGTGTTGATTGCCGACTCGGTGAAACACGTTGAAATTGCTCACAGCGAGCCTTCAATCGGCAAAATTCCCGACTCCGATCCATCGATGTATGTGGTGTTTCCGACGGTAAGAGACCCGTCAATGGCTCCCCCAGGACACCATACGGCTTGGATTGAATTTTTTGCTCCTTACCAGATCGAAAATGCTGAAGGAACAGGCCAGCACGGTACGGGTTGGACGGATGATCTCAAAAACAAAGTTGCCGATCGCTGCATCGATAAATTAGCAGAATACGCGCCGAATATCAAGAAGTCAATAATCGGCCGCCGGGTCGAAAGTCCAGCAGAATTGGGAGAGCGTTTGGGGGCTTTGAAGGGGAATTATTACCATGTTGACATGACGCTGGATCAGATGATATTTTTCCGTCCTTTGCCCGAGTTGGCGAATTACAAAACGCCGATCGAGGGTTTGTATCTCACGGGGGCGGGAACGCATCCGGGTGGCTCGATTTCCGGGATGCCGGGACGCAATACCGCTCGCGTTTTTATGCACTCCCAGCAGCCTTTCGCCCAGACTTTAGCAGATGCGGCTAATTCTCTGAAATCTACGGCTAAATCGGTATTTCGGAGTAATGAGAAGTAAGATTTTTAGCAACCGCAGATGAACGCAGATAAACGCAGATGGGAGCGTTATCTGCGTTTGTTTGTATTGATTTATCAGTCTGTGAGTGCGAGAATTTTTTCTGGTTGATTCCCTGTGAAGGGAAAACGATTTGCGATCGCCCTCAATACCCTTTCTAAATCTGTGCATCTTTCGCGCTCGGTGGCGGTGGTTCGCGTTCCATCAAATCAGTTAAAATATTGTAAGCTGTTGTGCATTTAAATTGTATTTTGAGGGCGGGCAGGATGCCCACTCCACAAGAGTGAAAATTTATTTTACCATGCAATTTAAAGGCGGATTAGCTTATATTTAGAGGAAATATTCCCTCCATCAAATCCTCAATATTAGAGGAACGGGTTAACGCTGAAGGCATTTTTGAACTTAGTATCGCAGCCAAACCTTTAATGAAAGCAGAACGGCAAGTCGCTGGTAGAAGTCGCTTCCCCTCTCTGGATCAGGGCGATCGCCGCCGATCCCCCTGCATCTCGCATTCTCCTCAATTCATACTTTATGCGGATGAAAACGCCGGCCCCAAGTTGAGAAAATGGGAAATGGCGTTACCCTTTTTTTAGCGATGGCAAACCGAGTTTTGATTGTCGGGGGCCGAGGACGAATTGGCAGCAGTGTTGCCCAAGACCTTGTTACCCATACCGACGCAGAAATTACTCTTACTGGGCGCAACCCTGAAGGCTCTATTGGGCCGGGATTGCCGCCGGATAGGGTGCACTATCAAGCTTTAGATTTAGCAGACAGTGCTGCCCTGCAAAAAGCTGTTTCATCCTCTAACCTCGTGGTTCACTGTGCCGGGCCATTTCACTACCGAGACGCCAGCGTGCTGAAAAATTGCATCGAGGCAGGTGTTAATTATACTGATGTTAGCGACAGCCGCAGTTTTACTCGCAGAGCTTTAGAATTGCGTGAAACTGCTAAAAATGCTGGGATTACTGCTATTATTAATACGGGCATTTTCCCCGGTGTTTCTAACAGCATGGTGCGCCGAGATGTGGAACAATTAGATGAAGCAGAACACATCCATTTGAGTTATGTAGTCGGAGGTTCTGGCGGGGCTGGCGTTACCGTCATGAGAACTACTTTTTTAGGCTTGCAAACCCCTTTTGAGGTTTGGGCAGATCGCAAGTGGCAGCAAGTAAAACCCTACAGCGATCGCGAAACGATAGAATTTCCCGAACCCTACGGCAAAACAGGGGTTTACTGGTTCGATATGCCGGAAGCAATTACTTTGCCCGAAACTTTCCCAGTAAAAAAAGTTGTGACTAAATTCGGTACGTCTCCCGACCTTTACAATCACCTTACCTGGTTTGTTGCTAAGTATTGGCCTGCTAGCTGGCTAAAAAATAACTCCGTGATTGAATTTCTCTCCTACGTCAGTTATGGGATGACCAGTGTTACTAATAGTTTTAGTGGGGTTGGTGTGGCAGTGCGATCGCAAGTGACCGGTCTCAAAAACGGTCAACCGGCTAAAGTTTGCTCGACAGCGGTACACCCAAATGCTGCCGTCGCTACTGGCATTGGTACTGGCAGCATCGCTCAATTAATGTTAGAAGGTAAACTGGAAAAACCGGGGATTTGGTCGGTAGAACAAGCTCTTTCTACTGAGCTATTTGAACGAGCTATGCAGAACAGAAACCTAGACATAGAGCAGGTTGTTTTGTAGTCACTTAGGTTATTTATAGCACTTTAAAATGTTGGGTAATGGGATTTTTGCCCGAACTGCTAAGACGCGAAAGACGCGCCGCAAGAGAAGAGTCAGGGGCTTCGTAATTGATGGGAAAACCCCGAGATAGGGTTCCTCACAGGAATTGCGATCGCCCCTCATAGGAGATGAGTTCCGCTTGTCTAACTAATCTATCTTTTGGTAGAAGTAATAGTAACAAGCAGGCGCTTAAGATATGGGATGTCACGGGAAACATCCCTTTTGGCTCGCTCTAGATGCGGTAGCTGCGACAAAGATTGCGCTTGAAACAAGGTTGTCAATGTGCGATCGCAGTGAAGAAGCGACAAACACCATAATTTTTGCGGAAAAATACGAGGAGAAGTTGATATGAAGCGGGTTTTAAAAGCTCTAGGACAAAGATTGAGCCAAAGCATTTTGCTGGTCTGTACCCTGGCTTTCATTGGTCTGCTAAGTCTAGCGGTAGTACCCAGTCAGGCTGCTTACGCAGGTCAAGACAGGAGTCAAGCGCAGCCAGAAGCTAAAATTACTGACCCCGCAGAAAGTTTCGAGGATCTCAATCCCCAAGCAGCTTACGAAGAAATAGTCAAAACCTCTCAAAATCCTGCAAAGGTTGAGAAAGCTTACGACGAAAGCTTAAAGGAGTACAAGGGAGAACACGCACAAGAAGGCATAGTTCAAAAAGCTGAAGAGTTGATCGAAAAGGTCACGGGCAACTAATAAATCAATCAAGAGATTTATATCTAACTCAAGTTGCTGGTAAATACACAGCTTCCGTGAGTACACAATTGATCCGAGATCAGAACTCACTTGAACATAATGATCTAGGGTGCGCCTCGGCGCACCTTATCGTTTGAGAGTAGCGTATAAAACTACTTTGTGAGTGGAGAAGTATTTTCTCATTTCCCTCGTTTTTAAGCTAGCAGCTTCATCCTTAAGGCAGATGAATAGATATGAATTTCAAAGGTAAATTTAACTAAGAGTTACAGTTAGATAAAAGGAAAAAAATATCATGAGCGATGACAAAAAAACGGTACATGAACCTGATGCTAACCTCGACCCGCTGTCGGGGGAAACAGGGGCTCATCCAGTGGGAACGGGTATTGGTGCGGCGAGTGCCGGTGCTGCGGGTGCTGCGATCGGCGGTGCCATCGGCGGGCCTGTAGGAGCAGTTGTCGGCGCTGTTGTGGGTGCGTTTAGTGGCGGTTTGGCGGGGAAAGGTGTGGCCGAGGCGATCGACCCCACGGTAGAAGATGCTTACTGGCAAAGCAACTACAATTCCCGTCCTTACGCTGACACGAGCGCGACTTACGACGACTATCAGCCTGCATACCGCACCGGTTATGAGGGATACAGCCGCTATGGCGGTAGTGGTAAGAAATTCGACGAGATCGAACCCGATTTGCAGCGTGACTACGAAACAAATCGCGGTAAGTCTAATGTGAAGTGGGAAAAAGCTAAGCACGCCACGCGCGACGCTTGGGATCGGGTGGAACGCGCTGTTCCTGGCGACATCGACAAAGACGGCCGCTAAGGGCTGATCGCAAGTATTTTTCAGTCTAGGACGCACATAAACTCGATCGTTCCGGGTTTTTTACCCTGGTTCGGGAATGCCGCCAAGTGTTGTGATAAAAAAATCCGGTTGGTGCGTCTTGGACTGTTGTTGATAGGTGGCACAGTTTTTAACGCGAGTTTAGCGAAGTTTTTGGGGATTTTGAGCCCCTCTCTACATCCGAGAGGGGCATTTTTAGGTTAAGTTGAAATCGCATTTTTCAACAAGATTTTTTTTTCACAGGAGTGCGAGCATCTTGCTCGCTACAGAGGTATAGGCTTTGCTGTGCGGGACGTTCACACTCCTAAAAAACGCTTTTTACACTCATCGGGATGCTCCGGTTTAAAATTGGCATTTTTTTTTGACTATAAGCCTTAAAATTAAACTAATTCAGGACTGAGGCATCGATCGCATATTTCAGTCCTTATTCGCGATGCGCTTTCTTCAATCGCAGCCGGAGCGTGAAAGCGTCGGTTGTGTTAAGTCCGATAATTGTTAAAAATCCCAAACCGTATCATCTAAAATTGGTATAAATTGTGAATGAAATGTTGGAAACAGCTTGGACACTCAAGCAAAATTTAATTGACTTTGTGCTGGATGCTGAGGGAGAGTTGGCGGTAGCTTTGGAAGCTTATGCTGCAGCTCGATCGACTGGTGAGCGCTACGACATTGCTCAGCAAAATCAAGTGATTGACAGTTTTACCATCGAAGGTAAAGTCGGAGAGAAAACGCCGATCGACCTATTTGCGGAAAGTCAGCCGGATTTAACCGAGAGTGATCGCAGCTTGCTAGAAAGTTGGGGGCACAGAAGCTTCACTGGGTTATTTGAAATCACTCAACTTTCCCCCGACAGGTTTGAACTGATGAACTGGCTGACGGCAAAGCACTACATTGTCAAGCCCAATAGTCCTAATTTTCTTGCAGAAATGTCTCGCTTTAAGTTAGGAGAAATCTTGCGGGCTCGGATTGCTCCCCTCACCGATGACTGGTGGATACTCTCGGGCCCTCCGATACCGATGGGGAAATTGGGCAAGCCGAAGTTGGCGGTGGCGATCGGCAATTTCAAGCAACATCACAAAAAGAACCTGTACAGCGATGCCCCGGAATTGTTAGAGCAAGCTTGGCAGTCGGTAGAACACTACCATGAAGATTTTACCGAATTTTTTGGCAGTGAGGAAGTAACGCTATCGGGATATCACCTGAATAAACAGTTGGCTGAATTTCAGGAATTCATCACTAAAAAACGCCTAGCTGATATCGGCGTTGATGGAAGTAAATCTCTGGCGGATATCGTTGAAGATGCCGGAGTCGATCGAGAAGAAGTCAAAGCAGCAGCAATCGCGGCGGCAGGTACCGATGCTAAGGCAGTTGAGGTAATGCTCGACAGCAATGCTAATTCAAAAATGGTAATGCCGAAAGTTGAATTGCCCGATCGCTTCAAGAAAGCCGAACAGGTGACAGCACTTTCTCATCCTCGCTGGGGACAAACCTTTTTGTCTACTTACGCTCAATTTACTGCGCTGCTAGCAGCCGAAGACTTTTCAACCGTTCCCGGTTACGAAAAGCTGGTGCGTAACTATCTAGAAGATCCTGCAATTAATGTCTGGATTTGGCAACAGTTAGCTAAAGTTAATCCAGCGAAATTAGAACAAATTTTGCAAACTGTATTGGAACGTACAGACTTTCAGATCGATCGCGATTTAGATGCCCTGCTGCAAGAGTTTAAAAAACCCTTAGAACCCGAACTCCCGGAAATTGCCAGCGTTCCCCAGCACCTGCACAACTTATTTCAGGAAGCTTTAGGCGAAGTTAATAAGTCAAAGTCCAAACCGCAGGAGAAAAAGAAAAGCTCTAAAGGCTTTAAATCCTAACTAGGTGACAACTCCACACGCTGACTGGAAGCCAGTACAGCGTGGGCTTCGCCAACGGATACTCGATGAGATGGCCGCAGCCCAGGGACAACAGAAACAGAGTGGCAATTTCAAGCATGAGTGCGATCGACCCTAGCCATTTTGGGCGCGTTAATCTGCATCCCTCAGATAATAAACCATTAAACAAGCTCACAGCTAGCTGTGAGCTTATTGCCCGGTTATAACTCAAATAGCTTTGCAGTCAGGACTTTAGTTTTTCTTCACCGCGATCGAAAGAACTGAAGTCCTCACTACAAACACCTTTTGTTAATCTTCAACTCGTCGGACAGCCATGCGTTGCAGCGGCAGGCTGAGTATGCTAGAAGCAGTCAACAAGTAAGAAAGAACCGTAGTCAGCTTCAAACTGAGCAATAACCAGCTATCCTCTGGTAGGTGAAGTTTCAGCCCGAAAAAAGAGATGCAGTACACTATCCAGTAAGTAAAGCTCATCTTGATTAGGATTTCTTCGCTCAAAGTGCGATCGTCCGTTGGCTGCGAGTTGCGATTATCACCCAGCAGGACTAGACCCGCAATAGAAGCCACAAAAGAAACCATAACGAGATAGTCATGCCAGTTAAGCTCAACCATTTCTAAACTCCGCTTTTATCCGAATTTTTGGAATCAAACATCAGTCTAAAGGATAAGTTTTCCCGCTCAAAGCAATAGTTACAAATTGAAACAGCCGGAGTTACAAATCGCAATGAAAATTCACCGCAACCGCCAGGAACAGGCACGTTTAGTCAGCCGCCAAGGACAATTTCCCTTAAATATTGTCAAGTTGGGAGTACCTCGCCTGCATTTTGCCGACCTCTACCACAGGCTGCTAACTCTTTCTTGGCCGCGATTTTTCATGCTGATTTTTATTTCGTATACAGTCACAAATTCTTTATTTGCCTTAGCTTACTTGGCGGGAGGAGATTGCATTGCTAACGCACGGCCGGGTTCTTTCCAAGATGCCTTTTATTTCAGCGTACAAACAATGGCGACGATCGGCTACGGCGCTATGTATCCGCGCACGGATTACGCTAATACTATAGTCGCGATCCAAGCGCTTTTTGGTTTGTGGGGAGTCGCGATGGTGACGGGACTGGCTTTTTCGAGATTTTCTCGACCAACAGCTAGAGTGATCTTCAGCCGCGTAGCTGTGATCGTTCCTTTCAACGGCGTTCCGACTCTGATGTACCGCACGGCAAATCAGCGTTTCAACCAAATTTTAGAAGCGCAGCAGCGAGCTACTTTGATCCGCGACGAGGTAACACCGGAAGGAGAATTTATGCGGCGTTTTTACGATTTGCAATTGGTGCGGAGTCACTCTCCGATTTTTGCCTTAACTTGGACGGTTATGCACGCAATTGACGATAGCAGTCCTTTGTACCAACTTACTGCTAAAGACTTGATGGAGCAACAAGCGGAAATTGTAATTACGTTAACAGGGATTGATGAAACTGTTTCGCAAACTATTCATGCGCGACATTCTTTTGTGGCATCTGAAATTATGTGGAATATGCGGTTTGTAGATATTCTTTTGAAATCGGCGACGGGAGGGCGGGTGGTTGATTATACTCGGTTTCACGATGTGAAGCCTGTGGAATGAATGTTTTAATTGAGCCAATGCTAGAATACCTGTATGGCAAAACAAGTTAATATTTATGAACTCAATAACTGCGAACATGACACTAAAAGAATTGCAACCGCAACTCTTGGCTTTAACTCCTGAAGAGAAGGCTCAAGCTATAGAATTACTAGCCCAAAGTTTAAGAAAATTTGGGTCTGGAATTCAAAATACTCCCGGCGTGTGCGGTGGCGATGCTTGCATCAGACAAACGCGAATTCCTGTTTGGGTGCTGGTGAATGCTCGCCGTTTAGGTATTTCTGAAGCTGAACTGTTAGAAGACTATCCGACTCTGCGTGCCACTGATTTGGCGAATGCTTGGGCTTATGCTGAGGCATATCCTGATGAGATTGAAATAGCAATTAGAGAACAGGAAGAGGCATAAACAGTGGCAGATATTTATAGCGAGATCGCACAAAGCGTTAAAACTGAGATATTTTACCATTTCAAATCAGGCTTTTATGAACGGGCAAGATGCCCGTTCCACAAGAAATTCATTCTTTGTGGAACGGGCATCTTGCCCGTTCTTGAAAATGGTACAACATCTCAGTTAAAATAAACAAAAAACTCCTTGTACTATGCGAATACTTCATACTGCTGACTGGCATTTAGGGCGGCGTTTCCGAGGAATCGATCGCACTTTTGAAATTGCGATCGCCCTGGAACAGATTTTGAAACAAGCCAAAGCCCTCGATGTCGATGCTGTGTTGGTTGCCGGAGACATTTTTGACGTTCCCAACCCGACCGCCTACGCTGAACGCATTGCCTATCACTTTTTCTGCGAACTCCAAGCTGCCGGAATTCCCGCAATTGCGATCGCCGGCAATCACGATTCAGCATCCCGCATCGACAGCATCGCCCAACTGCTATCCCTCGCCGGCGTTCGCGCTTTAGGTAAACCCAGGCGATCGGCAGACGGCGGCACGATTACTCTTAATACAAAAAGTGGTAAACTGTGCGTGGGAGCAATGCCTTTTGCTTCCGAACAAAGACTGTTAGATGCTAATTCTCTCTGGCACTCCGGCGACGCTAACCGCCGCCAAGATTACCGCGAAATCGTAGCAGATTTACTGCAAAATTTAACCACAGATTTTCGCGACAATACGGTGAATATGCTGATGGGACACATGAGCATTGACGGCGCTCGCTTGGCTAAATCCGAAGTCGCTTACTACACGCGAGAAAAATACCTGCTGTCATCGCAAACTCTGCCGCCGGAAGCTCAGTATGTCGCCCTCGGACACATCCACATTCACCAGCGCATTGCTAAGAATTCCCCAGCTTATTATTCCGGTTCTTTGATTCAGTTAGATTTCGGAGAAGCGGAACAGGAAAAAGGATTTTGCTTGATCGAAGTTGAGCCTGGAAGTCAGGCTAAGGTAGAATTTAGACCTGTAGCTTGCCACAAACCGTTAAAAGTGCTTCAATGTCATAATGACAATCTCGATCAAATTTTAGAAGCTCATCAATATCATCCTGGTTTCTTGAAGGTAATTGTCGAACTGGACAGCCCGCAAATCGGATTAGCCGATCGCGTCCGCCAAATCTGTTCTCAAGCGCTGTTAATTGAGCCGCGCTATCGGGATGCACCGCTAGAAGCAACAGAGAACACTAATATCGATCCCAATAATTTCGATCCTGCCGCAGAGTTCTGCAACTATTATCAAAACCGCTTGGGAACGACTCCGCAACCCGCTGTATTGGAGGGATTTCAGAATTTGTACAAGAAGTTTAAGGAAACAGTTAATAGTTAAATTGGTAATTGGTAATTGGTAATTGGTAATTGGTAATTGGTAATTCTTTGCCATTGCTAGTGATTCCCCGAACGGACTTGATAAGTGCCATAGCACTCGAAACAACATAATTGTAAAAATTCCCAAATCTCAAATCTAAAATCAGTATGCGTCCCCTAGAACTTTTACTCGAAGGATTTACCAGTTTCCGCCGCGAACAGCGTTTAGATTTTTCTCAACTCGATTTGTTTGCAATTACTGGTGCTACAGGTGCGGGCAAATCTTCACTGTTAGATGCCATGACTTACGCTCTTTTTGGCATGACAACTCGCAGCGGCAAGCAAGTAGGCGATTTGGCAAGTCAAGGTAGTAAAAATTTAAAGGTGCAGTTGCGTTTTGCTGTGGGTTCTGCCCAGTATCGGGTGACGCGGACATGGCGTTTTCGTCCAAAAACTCCTGAAAATAAGGTGATTTTGGACTGCTGGCAAAACGGCGAATGGGAAACTTTGGGGACGAGTATTGTTGCAGTGCAAAATACGATTGAACAAATTTTAGGAATGGATTTTGATACTTTTACGCGAGCAATTATTCTGCCTCAAGGAAAGTTTGATGAGTTTATTAAAGGGGATACTTCTAAACGCCGGGAAATTTTGCGGCAGCTAGCGGGATTTGAGATTTTTGAGCAGATGCGGAAGGAAGCAAACGAACTCGCAAAGTTGCTGAAACAGGAACGGGAAATGGTGGAAAGGCAGTTAGCTGAGTTGAGCGCGCCGACGGCGGATGAGGTGGATCTAAAGCGATCGCAACTTTTGATTTTAGAGCAGCAGTTACCTGAGTTCGATCGCGCTGTGATGAAAGCTCAGAAGGCGTTAGATGAAGAGGAACAGCTATTTTCGCAAATCGCTCGCTGGCAAGAGTTACAACAACAACTGACTGAATTAAATGCTAATTCCGCCGAGGTGACAATTTTAGCACAGCGTTTAGAAAGAGCGCAAGCTGCCAATCATTTACAGGGAGATTGGGCTTTAGTGCGATCGGCTCGCAGTCAGTATGAAACTGCCGAAAGTGCCTCGGTGGCAGCGCGAAAGCAGTTAATTAAAGCTCGCTCTGAGCTAGCAGTAGAGCAGCAGCAACTTGACGCGGTAAAAGCCAAAGAAGAGGTGCTAGCGCCACAAATTAAGGCTCGCGAAAATGCTCTAGCTGCTGCTAAAGTATATGAAGAACAGCGTGCTCAATTAGAAAAAGAAGTTGCGCTTGCCCAAAAAATTCAACAGGAAAAACTCCGCTTTTTTATGGCAGCAGATAAAGACCTGCAAGCTGCTAACACTAAAATTCAAGGTGCGGGTTTTCGAGTTACTCAAGCAGCGGCACAGCTCGAACAGTATTCGCTGGGAGGAAAGCGTTTAGAGCAATTGCAGCAAATTTCACCCTTATTGATGGAAATTCAGCTAATTACCAAGCAGCAAAAGACTCAGCAAGAACAGTTGGATAAATCTCTGGCAGAGAAGGAAAGCGCTCAACAAAATTATGTGGAGGCTACTACTAATTTAGAAGCAGTTGAACTCAGGCTAAAAGAGTGCGCCCGTGAGTTAGATGTGGTCCAAACCGCTAATGCGGAAGCGGCACGTTTAGAGAGTGTTTCCGCTATCAGAATGTCGCTGAATTCTGGGGATACTTGCCCGGTGTGCGGGGGGGTGCATCCTGAGAGCGAGATCCTCCCTCCTTTGCCGAATTCTAATATTGTCGATGTCGCTGGTTTGCGGCAGAAATTGGCGACGGCAAATCAGGTTTTTCAAGATGCTCAAAGGTTGGCGGCTGAGGCAAAAAGTGCAGTTGCAGCCTGCCTGCAAAAAGAGTCGGAAATTGCTCAAATGCTCGAATTAACTGCGAATAGAGTTGCTCAATTGCAGCAGGAAATCACTCAAGTGCTGGAAAATCCTCAGTGGGAAAGCTTGGGGTTGCAGCAGGAGTTGGCAATCCTTAAAGAGAGCGATCGCCAATACCGCCAAACCGAACAGCAGTTCCAACTGGCATCATTGGAATATGATAATTTTCAGCAAAGATTTAATTTTGCGGTGGCCACTCAAGCTGCTAAACAGCAAGAATATCAAGATGCGATCGCCGAATCAGACCGCCGCCACCAGCAGTTGCAAAGTTGTGTAAATGCGCTTTATCAAATTACCGAATATCAACCTTATGCTAATTTAGCAAAAGCCTTAGAACAAGACAAGCAAGAATTGGCAAATCTACTGAAAGTTGCTGAAAAATCTTATCAAAGTGCTCAAAATACGGTTATTCAAGCTGCCGAGAGAGAGCAACAAGCTGGAGAAGTTTTTGGACAAGCCCAAGCCCAGAAACAGCAGCTCAACCTGGATTGGACTACAAAATTAACAGCGGCTGATTTCACAGAAGAGACATTTTTAGCAGCGGTTGCGACAGTTAAAGAACAATCGCAATGGGAAAACGCTATTCGCTCTCACCGCGAATCAAAAATTCAGTTAGAGACGCGGGCGAAAGATTTGAGCGAGGCGATCGCAGGCCGAACTACCGATGAGAATACTTTAGCACAAGTGCGATCGGCAAAACATACCGCCCAAGAAAACCTCAAACAAGCCAACAACAACCGCGCCGAACTGTTAGCTTGGATTCAAGTAGCAGCTCAAAATCTCGAACAAGCCGAAAGACTGTCACAGCAAATTACAAATTTCACAGAACAAGAGCAAACCTATCACACCTTAGCGCAGAATCTCAAATCCAACGAATTTCAATCCTACATTTTAGAACATTTAGAAGCAGAATTAGTCGGCAGCGCCACCTTGATTTTGCAAGAATTAACCGAAAATCGCTACAAACTAAAAAACCAAGAAGGCGAATATTGGGTAACAGATAATTGGAACGGCGGCGAAGCGAGACGAGTCCGCACCCTTTCCGGCGGCGAAACCTTTGCCACTTCGCTATCAATGGCTTTAGCTTTATCAGAAAAACTATCTCAAGGAGCTCAATTGGGCAGCTTATTTCTCGATGAAGGATTCGGCACTTTAGACGCAGAAACCCTCGAAAGCGTTACTCAAATTTTAGAATCTTTGCGGCAGCGAGACAGGCTGATTGGAGTGATTACCCACGTTCAAGGATTAGGCGAAAGATTGCCCGCACAAATTAAAGTTTTTAAATCCCCGCAAGGCTCTAGAATAGAAGTTGAAAGAGTTTAGAAGACTCGGCGGTTGAAACCGCGTCTACACAAGCAAAACCCGGATGGTGCGCGGGTTGAAGAAAAAATGGTTAAAATTAAATTGTTTTCTTCAGTCGGCGGAGGCCGACTTCCCTCGTGTAGACGCGGTTTCAACCGCCGTCTACAAAGAAATTTTATCCTAAAAACAGAGTTAAATTAAATGAAGATTTACAAAACTCGAATGCAATCGGTACAATCGCCAATAATTCCCGTAGTAGGCGAACTAATCCGGCAAAATCCGGGAACGATATCATTAGGACAAGGCGTAGTTTACTACAATCCGCCCCAAGAATCCTTTAACAAAATCCCCGAATTCTTCGCAACTCCCGATAATCACAAATACAAAGCCGTGGAAGGAATTCCACAATTACAAGATGCTATCGCAGCCAAACTTAAAACTGATAACGACATAGAAATTAATAGCAAAAACTGCATTGTCGTTACCGCAGGCAGCAACATGGGATTTACCAACGCCATTCTCGCCATCACTTCGGCGGGAGACGAAGTTATTATCCAATCACCTTATTACTTCAACCACGAAATGGCGGCAATCATGGCAAATTGCCGACCAGTGATAGTAGAAACCGACGCTAGCTATCAACTCAATATTGATGGCATAAAAAAAGCAATTACCGACAAAACGCGAGCAATTGTCACCATTTCACCCAACAACCCAACAGGCGTAGTTTATGATTCTGAATCACTGCGCGAAGTAAACGAAATTTGCCGCCAGCACAACATATATCACATCAGCGATGAAGCTTACGAATATTTTACTTATAACGGCGTCAAACACTCTTCGCCCGCCGCTTTTCCCCACAGCAGCGAACATACAATTTCTCTGTTTAGCCTCTCCAAAGCCTACGGTTTTGCGAGTTGGCGCATCGGGTATATGGTAATCCCAGAACATTTGCTGGTTTCGGTGAGGAAAATTCAAGATACAATCTTAATTTGTCCGCCGGTAATTTCTCAGTATGCAGCTTTGGGAGCCTTGCAAGTTGGTAGAGGTTACTGCGATAATTATGTAAGGGCGATCGCATCTGTGCGACAACTGGTATTAGACGAACTCAATACAATCCAAAATCTGTGTACAATTTCCCCAGCCTGCGGAGCATTCTACTTTTTCTTGAAAGTTGATACTGAAATCGATACAATCGAATTAGTAGAACAATTAATTCGCGAATATCATGTAGCAGTGCTTCCCGGTACAACCTTCGGCATGGATAGTGGCTGCTATTTACGGGTTGCTTACGGTGCTTTGGAAAAAGCAACCGCCACCGCAGGTATTAGGAGATTGGTTAAAGGTTTGAAGACAATTTTAAACAAGTAAAATAGGAAGATTCAACATGGTTGCCACTAATTTAAAAGCAAATACAAATATCCAAGATACCTGCGCTGCCAAACTGGCAGACTTGCGCGATTTGATGGCAGATGCTGAATTAGATTGCTATTACATCCCAGCGGTTGACGAACACTTAAATTTATCAGTTCCAGCAGCGAAGCAACGGCGAGCTTGGATTTGCGGTTTTACGGGTTCCGCCGGCGATTTGTTGGTTGGTAAAGATTCCGCTTGGTTGTTTGTGGATTCCCGCTATTACGAACAAGCTGAATTGCAAGTAGATCCTGCACTCATCGAAATCTCGAAAATCGGGTTAGAAGGAAATTTAACCTTAATTGAAACTTTAGAAAAACTGGCTGTAGAATCGGCAGAAAAATCAACTAAAATTAGATTTGGTTTTGACCCGTTTACTGTAGCGACAGAGCAATATCAAAATTGGGTAAAAAAATTCGCGAATGCGGGGATTGAGCTCATACCAATTCCGGAGAATTTGACAGACAAAGTGCGATCGCAAACTCCTTGGAAAACAGCAGAGACTTTACCCGCGATTGATGCAGAGCCCATATTTAGCTTACCTGTATCCCTGACAGGAGAAACCACCGCCGAAAAATTAGCCAGAGTCAAAGAAGCGATGCAACTCGCCAATATCGATGTGCTTCCGATTACCAACCTGAATCAAATAGCGTGGCTGTTCAATCTCCGAGGCTCGGATATTCCCCACATTCCCATTTTCATATCCTATGCCATTGTCACGACAGATTCAGCGTTTTTGTTTACAAATCCCGAACGAATTCCACTAGAAATTAAGCAAGAATTGCGGGCGGATATAACTTTGCTTCCCTACGCAGATTATCCGCATACATTAGAAACTTGCGTAAATTTGCCGAATAAAGTTCGGGTATTTTTAGACCCGAAACACAGCACAGCAGGCACGTACCAGTTAATCTTAAACCAGCAAGAAGCGCAGTTCTACAACATCGAAATAATTTTTAAGACACATCCGGTAGAAGGGATGAAAGCTCGGAAAAATCCTGTAGAAATCGAGCAGATGAAATCAGCCAATTTCAAAGCAAGCCGAGCGAAAGTTCTTACTTTAAAGTGGTTGAGTGAACAGCTAGAAAATAGTAAGGTAGTGACAGAGTTTGATGTCAAAGAAACCATCGAAAGTTTTTATCAGCAAGAAACGGATTTTCAGACTTTAACGTTTAGAACGATCGCAGGTGCGGGAGCAAATAGCTCGATCGTACATTACGGCACTCCCAGCCCGGAAATCACGTTAAAACCAGGAGAATTGCTGCTGCTGGACTCAGGCGCACAGTATCTAGCAGGAACAACCGACGACACGAGAACCCTGATTGTCGGGGAACCGACGGCGCTACAAATAGAACACTACACAACAGTGTTAATCGCCCACATCAACTGTGCACTGCAACAATTTCCCAAAGGTACAACTGGCTCGCAATTAGATGCGATCGCCCGTGCGGTATTATGGCAACAACAGCTAGACTACGGACACGGAACCGGGCACGGAGTCGGCGCATTTTTAGCCGGTCACGAAGGCCCCAACGGTATCAGCAAATCGGTACAATATCCCCTCGAACCGGGAATGGTAACGAGTATCGAACCGGGATATTACGAACCGGGATGGGGCGGAATTCGCCTCGAAAATCTCTATGTTGTCAGGGAAATGCCGTCAAAAAACGCTACGGTTTGGTACGGATTTGAACCGTTGACGTATATTCCCTTTGAAAGGAAATTGATTAATGTCGATCGACTGTCAAAGACTCAATTACAATGGTTGAACAACTATCACGCTTCGGTAGTCGAGAAACTCTCACCCGTACTTGATGCAGCAACAATCGCCTGGTTGAAAAAAGCCTGCGCTGCGTTAGGTAAAATTCAATAGGTTCAGTTAAGCCACATCCCCCCTTAAAAAGGGAGGGACAAAAGCTGCATCAAAGTCCCCCTTTTTAAGGGGGATTTAGGGGGATCTCCGGGCTATACAAACCGCTATCGCCAGCATATTCGATTATAATAAATTCGTTTTAAGCAAACGTCTTTTCAATGCAGAGCGACTGCTATATTTATTATGCAGTTGTTGAACCAGTGTGAAAAATTCAACTGTTTGGTTTTGATACTCCGCTAAATCTTGGAGTTTTAAAAGTAAAATCACTACTTCATCATAAGAGCTAGAAGTTCCTTTTTGAATAAGAGCGTCTATATCTTCCCAAGCAGCCGTTTTTCGCTTGGCCAAAGCTTCTAATTCTCTGATTCGTGCAGCTTTAGCTTCCTTTTCTCTTGTTTCTTCTTCTTGTTTTTCTTCCTTTTCTGCGCTTGCTAAAAGCTGACGAATTGTTCGTTTACCGGGATTCTGATCTTGCTTAATTTCTATCATTGCTGATAATTTGTTACGCAATTCAATAGAGAGATTAGATTCTCCTTTGAGTAACCGCAGTAAAAAACTATCAACTTCAGAACGATCAAGTTTTTTGATAGCTTCTGTGATGCTACTTTCGGGAATTGAAGGTTTAGTAACACTCGCACTGATTGCAGCTTTCAGTAGATGCTCATCCACTTCAAAAATATCGATAAAAGCCTGTAACGATGAAGATAACTTACCGAAATTAGGAGGAACAGGTGGCTCTAGTCCTTCTTTATCATCATTTTCATCATCATCATTTTCATCATCATCATCTCGCTCATCTTCATCTTCGTCGTCGTCGAATTCATCAAGATAGGTAATCCCTTTCAGCCAAGCCAAATAAAGTAAACGATAATCTCCCTGCAAAATTTCCTGGCGCAAACCTATCAAAGACGATAAATTTCCTTCTCCCTCTATCCACCCATCAAAACCTTCTTCCTCGTTAATAGAAATCTCTAAAATGACAAAATTATTAATTTCCGAAACCTCAACTATATCTTCAACGCAATATTGCCGCATCAGTTCGATATCAATCAAACCTTTGGGGCAACGAAACATTAGCTGTAACGATCCCCAATTAGCTATGTAAAACATAGCATCGAAATATTTGATTAATAATTGTTTTTCTTGGCCCGGTAAGTCTCCATAGCTATAGACAAAAATAGCTCTACTAGAGCTGATTTGCGCGCGACTAGAGAGTTGGCTGAGTGCTTCTTGTTCGGATTGAGTCAAACGTCGATCGACGCTTTGAAACTCGTAATATTGATATTCGCTCATTTTGGGTTATTGCAAGTACATAGAAGAGATCTTAAAGGCTTCTTCAGGCGTACCGTAGAAACTGCCATTTCTGAACATACAAGGCTCGTATTTTTCACTGCTATAGGCGTAAAACCCCAGAGTCCAAGCTTCTTCATCACTAAAGTAACGCAGCCGACACAGTTGAAGGGGGGTATTTCGCCTTCGTTCTAAATATTCTTCACGAGATATGCCAAGCTCTTTGCTCGGAAAATCTAGGGGTATCTCAGGTTCTGTATAGGCATCAATGTAACAAAACTGACTGCGAAAGCGGATGCCTAGGCGAGTGTACTTACCAGCGTAGTTAGCAGCAGCATAATCTAGAATACGCTGCTTCACCCGTTCTTGAACTGCGGGAGGGATTTTCACTCCTCCTGAATGTGGATCTTTTACCCAAGGGGACATTTCACTACTCTGGTAAACTGCTGACAAAGTTAGTGTAGAATAACTTGCTAACTTTAGTTGCTAAGATTTAATCAAACTTGATAATCAGACGCTCTAGTGGGCGATCGCCCGATTCAATATAATTGCCGATCACAAACAGATATCAATCATCTACATGGGTACACATTTTTTTACTCAACAATTGAAACCTTTGTGATGAGAGGCTTTTGAGCCTGTGTAAGTATATTTCCAGGGGGAATTTCTGATTCAAGGAAGCCCCGGTAAAAAAACAGAATACCCAGAACCACGACTTATTTAAGCGCTGCGGCGCTTTAAAAGAAGAGCATTTTACGTTTAATTAGAGCGACCTACTTATCTCAAAAAAGAACGATCGCCCTGACATCCACCCCAACCCTAGCTAACTACAGTCACCGCCGACTCTGGCACCTGAGAATGCTCCACCCGGAACACATTCGCGCTCAAATTAGCAACAACTTGTTTCCCCTGCTGCGTCAGTTCCAAATAGCCGATCGCATCCTTCACATATCGATAAACCACATTCCAATAAAACTTCGGATAACCATCCCGCAACTCCCCCGGATTCTGATAGCCCAAAACCAGATTTTGCCCAGTCTCCTCAAACTCATAAAACAGCGCCGCAATCTTTTGCAAATATCGTGGATCACTCAACTGACCAATTAAATCAGCAGCGCGAACTAAACCTGGATAATTGACAGTATCTTGATAATCTTCATCTGCAGGAACTGGGAAACGAGTTAGCTCAATATTACGCTTAACCAGCTCAGCATCAATCAGTTTGTGACCGCCAAAACGCTCGTCAATAAACATTTTTCCACGATCGACATGATAAGGCATCAAACTAGCATCCGTCGCCCCCGGAGGCAGCGTTAATTTCAGGTCGCCTATTCCCGTCGCATACAGTCCCAAATCTGTTCTATCTTGCCTGCAAACACCTTTAACATACCCGATATCGTGACATAGCAAAGCAATGTGGAAGTGCAGCCAATCTTCGCAGGAAACACCCCCTTCGCGGATGTGCTTCCCACCCAGAATTGCTTGTCCCACCAAGGTTACTAAAATAGTGTGTTCGACATTATGGTAAAGAGCATCGCTATTAGCAATATTTTCTAAAGCCATACTCGCCACCCAAGCAATAATCTCGCCATAGTCAGATTTAAACCCGCCGTAAGTGTGGCAGTAGCCTTCAATCAGGTGATTGACAAAAGCCTTAATCAGCAGCTCAGTTGCGTTAAACATATTCACTTCCCTGATCCCACGTAGATTATTAAATTATTTTTATAGTTATTGTTTTTGCTGCTACCGTTAGATGTATTTTTGGCTTAAGCGCCACGATGGATACCCACTCCTATCGAGAGGCATCCATTGATATTATCAACAATTATGGCTTAAATTATGGCTCTCGCAACTACCAGAGCGCAGACCCCATAAATAATTGATATCAATGGGCGATCGAGGTATGAGACCCCTCAATCAACAGTACGGCGTTACATCTTCCCCGCATACGTCAGCCAAAAACGAGAGCAATCGAAAACGCAACCCCACTAATTCCTCATACACATGATTAAGCTTGCATATAGGCGGTATGTAGAAAAGATGGTGTCCCAATAACTAGATATCTCTCTCACAATGATACCCGGAGGGTATAAGTTGGCACACCACTGAGTTACTGGTGGCTCTCCCACTGCAATGCTATCGAGCCACTGTCGCACTGGTTGCACGAGGCGAACGCGAAAAGTTAAGTCTTGGCACTGATTTTCCGGGAAAATACTTGTAGTAAAATTCATGATTTGTCTCAGTAATCCTTACTAACAAAAACTTATGAATCACCCGACTTAATCCTCAACGAAACCCGCTGTTGCTCCGGTGACGTGAATAAGTTTTATCCGTGACACTCGCCGCCCCCAAATGTGATGCGAAGGGCTAGCATTTGTGATTGAAAATTCGCAAAAGTGTGAGACAGATCACGCCCTCTGTTCCCTACAGAATGTATATTTAGATAGATGGCAATAAAATAAGACAGAATAACTTGCAGCCCTCCCTCGCAGCTCCCCTCTCCTATCATCTGCGATCTACTGCTCTGTATACTTACTAATATAAGGTTTCAGGCAATGATTCAACAAAAACATAAATATGCCGACCTTGCTCAACTCCCCCACACAGATACCGTGCTCCAAAAACTCCCTGTAGAAGTTAAAGATTGGGCTCAAAGCTTGCCTTGGAACCAACGGCGTTATGTCTTGTCCCTCTGCTACATATTGTGTGCATCTACTCCCGACTTGCAAGCCGAATTTTTAGATAATTATACAGCCGACGGTTTAGTATCAAAAATGTTTGAAGATGTAGATACTCTACAGCGAGTCAAAGAGTATTTAATCAGATTTAGAGTCAAAAAAGAATTAAACGAATCAGATTTAAGAAGCTACATCAAACAATTTTATATCCACTCAGCTCAACAATCGCGCCGAGAAACAGACCAATATTTAGAATCTGCACTCCGCTTCGTCTTGAGTACAGAAGAACGCAATAATGTTTTTAACTACATTTTGGGCTTTGAATTTATTAAAATTGCGTTTCAAATGAGCTGGTTGCAACACGAAAGATTAGCGAGACTGCAAAAAAATCAGTCCCAGTTTATTGAAACCTATATCAAGCCGATTCAACACGCACACAGAATTAATGGCATAATTCTACCGAAAGACGAGAGAATTTTTTTTGCCAGACGCACCTATTACGTTCAACTACCTAACATTTCCTACAGAAGGCTCATTGAGTTAGTCATGGCAACTTTTACTACAGAAATGGTGAGTAATTGCGGATTTTCTATCAGCCGCCACTCTCAAGCTCTGCGTTTTGACTGCGATTACATTTATGATCCAGAACCAGAAGAAGAAAGATTTCCTACTGACTTGCAATTTATTCATTGACTTTAGGTAGTAATTTGTACCCTACGTTGCTTTTTTCTCTTTACTTTTAGTTTGGCGTTGGGTACAGGAGAGTTTTTGAAACATGGGACTTGTAGTCGGTAAGTTAAAACCGAATTTTTCAGCCGGATTTGATATAAAATAGGATGGCTGTATCAATTAACCTTCCGCTTGCATTTCTTCAATGTCAAACCAGCTAACTATCACTCCCGCTAGCGGAATCGCCAGAAATATACCTAAAAGTCCTGCTGATCTTGCTCCGACTAACAGTGCAAAAAATACCACTACCGGATTGAGGTTAAGGGAATTTTGCATCAGTCTCGGATGAATAAAGTTGTCTTGAATTTGCTGCAAAACAATGCAGGCTGCCAATACTTTTAAAGATAGCCACACATTTTGAGACAATACAATAAAACACACTAAGCTAATTCCCAGCGTCGCCCCGATGCCCGGAACTAAATCAAACAATCCGATAATAAAGGCTAAAATCAAGGGAAATTTCACATCTAACAGCAGAAAAATTAAAAAACTTGCTGTTGTCAAAAATAACATTAACAGGATTTGTGCCTGAAAAAATCCTAAAAAGTTTTTCTCTATTGTTACACTTAAACGCCTGTGCAGGTGTCGAGGTATAAATTTGAGAACTAACAGCCACAGCCTCTCTCCATCAAGTAACATGAAAGAAGCCACTACCATAATTAATATTAAATTCAATAAATTGGTTAAAAATACTTGTAAAAAAGCAATACTCGACACAACTCCCGCCAAAGCTTGATTTCGCAGTTGTTCCTCAATAACTCGCAGGTTAACTTGCAGGTTTCTCGCCCGCAGGAATGCTTCGATGCGCTCGGACAGAGGCGCCAGAGCATTCACAAATTCAGTCATGCTGTCAATTAATTGCTGTCCTTGAGATAAAAGAGTGACGCCTACAGTGACGGTGAGACCGCCAAAAACTAAAATGGTGAGCAAGACAATGAAGGCGACAGCTAAACTTCGCGGTAAAAATCTTTGGAGAGTTCGCACCGGATAGTTGAGCAAAAAAGCCACGAGTGCAGCAATGGTGAAAACCGCGACTGCTGTTTCAAAGTAAGCTAAAAGTTGCAGTCCAGCCCAACCAGAAGCAAATAAAAGCAAAAACCGGACTAAGGCTAAATTGCTTAGCATATTCCAAAAATTGGGAGGGGTTCTTTCTTGCTCTTTCACAGGAGTTCTCACGAGTTAATAATAGCTCAAAAATATTGCAGAGTCCTCTTTTAGAATCGCACCCAAGATATCTCTGCGGCTATCCGTTCTATGAAACCTACTTAAACCTACTCATGGCAGATTTAATGTTCACTTCCTGCTTCCACCAAGGGAGTCGGCTCCTACTTGTCCACAGGCGTAACTTCAGACCGAACTGGTCTTACTAAGCTGTTCTGCACTTAAATTGGGTGTTAAAAAACAATCAAACTCTTGTGGGATGGGCGTCCCGCCCGCTCTAAATATACAATTTAAATGCGCGACAGCTTAATACCAGATTGACGAGCTAAATTAATCGCGCCATTCAAGTCGCGATTAATTGCTATACCGCAATTCTGACACTCAAAAACTCGCTCTTTCAGTGGCATTGACTGAATATGACCGCAACTTGAACAAGTCTTTGATGACGGATACCATCGGTCAACTAATTCAATTGTCGTGCCGTACATAACCGACTTATATTCCAACTCACGCCGAAATTCATAAAAGCCACAATCTGAAATAGCAGCCGCTAATTTATGGTTGGCTATCATCCCGCTCACATTCAAATCTTCGATGCAAATCTGGGCATATTCTCGGCTAGTTTCTGTGGTAGTTTTCTGCAAAAAGTCTCGACGTTGATTGGAAATCTTAGCATGGATTTTGGGAATTATACGATAATGCTTGTGGGCATTATTGGATGCTTTCACACCCAATCTGCTATTACCCAATTGCTTGTGGCGATTTCTCCACTGTTCTTTGCTCAGCTTGGTTTTCGCTGTTTTGAGCGGACGGGGAGATTCGTAACAATTGCCATCGGAAAGAGTAGCAAAAGTTGACACACCCAAGTCAATACCTACCCTTGCCACAATGGGGTGAGACAAAGGTGGAATCTTTTGGGATTTGATAGCAAAGGAAACATACCATTTATCGGCGGTGCGCGAGATGGTAAATGTCTGTGCCATACAAGGAAATGAGATGGATTCCTTGAGTCTAAAAGTCCCCAATGTGGGAATTTTTATTGACTTGTGCGGTTTGAGTAAAATTGCATGATTCCAGTCAGCAGCATCTACTGTAAAAGAGTCGCCATCTTTTTTGCGTTTGAACTTGGGAAAGTTTCCTAATCCTTGAAAGTGTCGCGATAGTGCTTGACCGAAATTCCGAAATGTGGTTTTATCAACTCTGGAAGACAGAGTATTAGTCCACTGATATTCTGGTAATTTCTTAACGTGGTTGGTGAAAACTCGTTCAATCGCTGCTACTTTTTTGCCACTACTACCTTGGAGATATTTAACTCCTTGATAAAGAGCCAATGCGTAATTGTAGCAAAATCTCGCATAGCCAGAATGTCGCGCCATCAAGGTACGTTCCCGATTATTGAGTTTTAATTCAAGTTTGATGGCGTACATCAGATCCGGTTAACTTACTCATGTAAGGAGTTTAGCACAATTAATGAGTAGCTTTAGAAAGCTCGATAGTAGATTTTTGTGAACAGTGGCAACCCCCCTCAAGGCAGACAACAGATGTCGAACTGAGGCAGGAGTGGGTTCTATTCACCATAAGTTCGATCGCCCCGAATGCCCAATGAAACACGCCCGCGATCGAACAAACAGCTTTTCTGACTCTAAAACCGCCTCGGAAACTCTTTGCGAGGGAAGTATTTGTCGTGGCAGGCCGCCAACTAGGAAACAAACCCCCAAATTAGCGGACGCCGAAAAACCCGGTTTCAGTGCCAGTCGCGAAAAATTTCAACTCTGCCTTGTGGAAGATAGTATGAACAGGTCAATTTTTGGGATACTAGAAACTAGCACTCAACTTAGCTGAGGAATAAACGTGCTGCTATCAAAAGGCTTTGAAGTAGAAATGTATACCGGCACTCCCGAAGGTGAGGTTGTCGGTCTCTCCGATCGCATAGTTGCCGATCTAGAGGGATTTGTCCGGGAGCCTGATAGTCGCAATGTGGAGTACACGACCGCCCCGCTGTGCAGCTACGATCGCCTGTTGTGTGCCTTAGTCAAGCCACGAGTCCGGCTGCGCGAGTATTTAAAACAATTGGGCGACTATACCTTGCTGCCGGGAAGTACCTTGTCTCTCGGAGGGAGCGATCGATTTTACCGATCCGATCCCAACAACCCCTACCACACCTACATCGAGCAAACCTACGGCACCAAAGTCGTCACCGCCAGCATTCACATCAACATCGGCATCTCCCAACCAGAAATGCTGATGCGCGCCATCCGCCTCGCCCGCGTCGAAGCACCGCTATACCTTGCCATGAGCGCCTCTTCCCCCTTCCTCGACGGCGAAGTGACGGGCTATCATTCCACTCGGTGGGGTTTGTTTCCCAAAACTCCCGCCATCGTCCCCCTGTTTGAAAGTCACAAGCATTACATTCAGTGGACTGAAGAACAGCTAGAACTCGGTACCATGCAAAACGTCCGCCATTTGTGGTCTGCAGTGCGCCCAAATGGCGATCGTCGCCCCTACTGTCTCAACCGCCTCGAACTGAGAATTTGCGACCTCGAGGTCAATCCTCTGGCTTTGTTGGCCATCACTGCCTTGCTAGAAGCTCGCATTTGGCAGATGATGGAAGACCCCAGCTTAGACCCTTTAGAACTCAGCACCTTGCCGGCGGCCACCCGCAACGAAGACTTAGTTGCCCTCACAGACGCCAACGAAATTGCTGCATCGCGGCAAAGTTTGGATGCCGAACTCATCCACTGGCAAGATGGCAGAAAGATTTTGGCACGAGATTGGATTGAGGAAATTTACCAGGAAGTCTGGCCTCTCGCCAAAAAACGAGGCTTTAGTTGCTTTCTCTCGCCACTCAAAAAGATTCTCCGGGAAGGCAACACCGCCCAGCAGTGGTTGAAACTTCACGATCGCGGTTTGGACACCCGCAGTATTATTCTGCAAGGGATTGATGGCATGGCTCACCAAGAATGGGAGCTAGAAGACAACTTGTGCGCCCAGTTAGTTGCTTGAAAGGGGGCAATCAAAAACAAATCAGAATATTTAATCAATGGGAGGACGGATACCATATAACTAAAAGCTATGAATTATCTCTACCTTTGGGTAGATTTCTACATTTCCCAATGGCTGTAAACTCGCGCTTTCAGTTATACTGGTTCCCCAAAAAAATGTAACGGTAAGCAAGCTCCAAACCCTTGTGTAATCAATTATCCCCAATCTCAAATCTCAAATCTCAAATCTCAAATTGTATTAGCTTCATGCCCCAACTTGTCTTGATTCACCCGCAAATCCCCCCGAATACTGGCAATATCGCCCGCACTTGCGCTGCCACAGGCACGGAACTGCATTTAGTGGGCCCGCTGGGGTTTGAAATTAGCGATCGCTACCTGAAACGGGCCGGCTTAGATTACTGGCCCTACGTCAACCTCCACTGCCATGAAGACTTAGCGGCTTTTCTGGCCTATCGGCAGCAGCGCGGCGGACGATCGATCGGATTCAGCACTGGCGGGCGATGCAATTACGCCCAATTCCAATTTCAGCCCAGCGACTGGCTGATGTTTGGCTCGGAAACTGTAGGCATTCCCCAATTCGTCTTAGATGCCTGCGACGCCACAGTTTTTATTCCGATGAGCCAGCCTGGAGTCAGGAGTTTGAACCTCTCCGTCAGCGCCGCTGTAGGTTTATTTGAGGCTAAACGACAGTTGGGCGAGCTGGGATAAATCATTATCAACACATAAATATATAGATATTTAATAGCTGCCGGAGGTCGCCAAATCTCATTGTTAATATAAGAAATTTGTATCAAAGCAGTAAAAATCTAGATAGCCGAGATTAATATATTTTATTCATTCAAAAACAGATTGTTATCAGCAACACCAAATTACTCGCAAGATGATTCAGCAACAAAAACTGAGGATTTTAGCGATTTAGGGCGTCAGCGAGCACCAGCTTGGGTTAGAACACTATATCTAGTAAATATACGGTTGTAGGCTGTCCGGAAATTAGCCTACAGTCGGATAATAGGTAAGAGTTCAGAGCCTTACCGGAACGAAGATTTTATGTATTCGTTCCAGCTATTGCGGTGTAAGGCTTGTGGGGTTAATTGCAGCAGTTTTGACCGAGAATTTTAAAATTTCTGACGGTTTGAGCTTGTCTAAATTAAAAAAGCAAGGTAATCTGGCCTAAGCATGATAGCTGTCAACAATCAGAATATTTTTGCTTGTTGATAACTCAGCGTCATGCGATCCCCTTGAGTGTTTCCAAGGACAGTTAGCGCTTCTCAGTAGGAGGTCGTTTTTTTGAAACGAACATATCCCCAAATTAAGCCTGTTCAGGCTAGTGAAATCGACAGAGATGGTTCTGCGGAACCATCCAAACAGACAACGCTCAGCACAGGCAGAGTTCGCTCTCTCGCCACGATCGGGCTGGCAATATCGGTAGGTGCTTCTGGCATCCTGCTACCGAGAAATGGAGACAGCGCTCGCGCGTCTGAACTCGCACCGACATCAGAATCCACCGCTGAAGTACAGCCAGTATCGGCCAACGGGCCCGCTACGTCGGCACAAGTTGACGGTTCCAGGGCCGAACAGCCCGGATCACCTTATGAACCCGCGACGGTTAAGGTGCAGGAGGGGCAAAGCCTTTGGGAGCTTTCTCGGGATTATGAAGTTGAACCGTTGGCACTAGCAACTGCCAACGACATCAAACCCGATACCATACTCCAAGTGGGCCAACAGCTCAGAATTCCGACTGCGACGGAAGCCACACCACAACAGAACGCCGGCTATAGCACATCGGCTTCGCTAGATCGCGCAGCGACGGTCAATCCCGAACAAGAGTTAAATCTGACTGGCTCCGAGCCATTGGATAGTGCAGCCATGACAGCGCTGCCATCAACCGCAGCGACCCCGCTGGTCACGACGGTACCGGAACAGAGTTTGATCGAAATCCCGAATGCAGACGGGGCGATCGACAGTTTGAAAAAACAGGAAAACCGCACCACAGAATCGGGTCGAACTATGTTCGGGTCGGAGGGGGGAGCAAATTTATCTACACCTGCGGCATTTTTGCCTGAGTCAGCACCGACGCTGACCTCCCCCGGAGATGCAACTGGGACAACTATTCCTGACCTCAATGCCACACCTGTAATTCCCAATTCCGGGGGAGGTCAAGCAGCATCGCCCGATCGAGCATTCGAGTCAATTGAACTGTCTTTGGCAACACCCAGTTTGCCCTCGACTGTGCTAGTCCCCCCTGCAGAAAGTACCGCCGCACCGGCTGGGGTACTCTACAGCGTGCGTCCGGGAGATACGCTAGATGCAATCGCCAAAGGTCACGGCGTATCACCCAAAGAGCTGATATCCGTCAACAAGCTCGGCAACCCCAACTTCCTGAATGTTAATCAACGGTTGAAAATTCCCCAAGTTGGGTTTAAAAATCCAGGGGTGCAGGCAGCAGCCTCTTATTCGGCCTCCAACTCTACATCTGTCTGGGCGGCGAGTTCGGTTCCCGCATCTTTGAACCCCAGCTCGTCTACCTCGGAAATAGCCGGTGCTGGCGTTGCAGCACCCGCACCCACAGTGCCTGTTGTCTCTCCCCTGGAGAACCTGGAAGGTCTGAACAATATTTCAGCGCCGATGGTTCCCCAAATTAACAGCATTCCGCTGACTCAAGTTTCCCAAACCATTAGCGATCCACGGAAGCTGGATCTTCAAGGCGAACCAACATTTACAGGTGCAGTTGACACCAGTGCCCTGCCTGGACCAGCCAGTGCAAATGCTACCGCCATCGCTACGGGAGCATACCCGCAGCCGATCAGCTTCGTGGCAAATACTAGCGCCCAGGCTTCAAATGCCGATCCAACTAGCGCTTTACCAGAGTCGAATTCGGAGGCTCTCCCCACCGCAGAAGCTCTCAACCCTTATTCCGAACGCTTGAGGGCAGAAGTTGTCAGGCTGCGAGAGGAATATCGTGCCTCGCGCAATTCGATCGGCGCCAATGCGGTGTCCCTGACTCCAACTGACGGGCCCTCGGTCAACCCGTCTGAGGATATGCCAAGTGTCAATCCATATCTCTACACCCCCGACTATACTGAGGCGGTGCAGAATGAAATCAGCAGACCGCCATCGAGAGCCTGGTCTGAGCAGGTTCAGAAGCAGCAGCAAGAGCGTTTAGACCCCGCTCGCGCAGCGGAACTGCAACCAATCAACCTGACGCCGACCTCTGCTGGGCAGCGGCCTGTGGTAGCAACTGCTCCTTTGGGAGCCGAGGGTTACGATCCCCTAAGCAACCCGTCTTTGGGACGCATGGTTTCTCCAGAACTGCCTCCGCTTTCGAGCCCTGATACTTATCTGCCTAACGGCAAACAACAGTCGGCTAACGGGTTTATTTGGCCGTCTAAGGGTGTTCTTACTTCTGGCTACGGCTGGCGGTGGGGACGGATGCACAAGGGAATTGATATTGCAGGGCCGATCGGCACGCCAATTGTGGCAGCATCAGATGGGGTGGTTACCTATGCTCAGTGGAACGACGGCGGCTACGGGTATCTGGTGGAAATTACCCATCCCGACGGCACTGAGACTGTCTATGCCCACAACAGCCGAATTTTGGTGCAAAAAGGTCAGAGAGTCACTCAAGGCGAACAGATTTCAGAAATGGGCAGCACTGGCTTCAGTACCGGGCCGCACTTGCACTTTGAAATTCATCCCGCCGGACAGGGTGCTATCAACCCAATGGCTTTTCTGCCCGACGATGCGTCCAGCGCTTCTCGGTAACGACTGGTCAGAAGTTATGGGTTTTGAATGATTACCAAAACTCATAACTTTTACTGGAAGTCATTAGAAATAGTGTTTCTTGAAAACAAGACATAGCTAGCCCTACCGTGCTATGATAGTAAATCGTGAAGTAGGTTTGGCTCAGTGGCGCAGTGGTTAGCGCAGGGGACTCATAAGCCCAAGGTCGCAGGTTCAAATCCCGCCTGAGCCATTATTTAATCAAAAAAACTGCGCTCTCAAATTTGAGAGCGTCTTTTTTTGATTGATCGAGAAGATACTTGTAGTCGTTATGAGTATGATATATTTGTAACAGTTCGTAAAAAAGGAAACAAAATCTATGACCAGTGAATGCCTCCGGGTTGGTCAAGCTGCACCCGATTTCGCAGCAACAGCCGTAGTGGATCAGGAATTCAAGACAGTTAAACTGTCAGACTATAAAGGCAAAAAGTATGTAGTCCTGTTCTTCTATCCCTTGGACTTCACCTTTGTGTGCCCGACTGAGATTACAGCATTTAGCGATCGCCATGAGGACTTCAAGAAAATCGATACCGAAATCCTCGGCGTATCCGTTGACAGCGAATTCTCTCACCTCGCTTGGATACAAACAGACCGCAAAGCAGGCGGTGTCGGCGACCTCAACTATCCCTTGGTTGCTGACCTCAAAAAAACAATTAGTTCCGACTACAACGTCCTCGACCCAGAAGCAGGCATTGCCCTCAGAGGTCTGTTCATCATCGACAAAGAAGGCATCATCCAACACTCTACTATCAACAATCTTGCCTTCGGCCGCAACGTGGACGAAACTCTCCGCACTCTGCAAGCTATCCAACACGTCCAGTCTCACCCCGATGAAGTTTGTCCCGCCGGCTGGCAGCCCGGTGACAAGACTATGACTCCCGATCCGGTCAAGTCTAAGGTATTCTTTGCTGCTGTTTAAGCAGATTATATTTGTACGGACACGGCGCTGCCGTGTCCGTACCCGCAGAGGCATTTATTTAACCGGATTTTTAATTACCAATTAGCTATTAGCAATTACCCAATTAGGAAATATGCTGACTTCTACTAATTTTAGCGGCTTGTTAAATGAGCGGTTTTTCCAAAATTTATTGCCTGTTCCGGCGAGTAATGTTCTGAAGCTGGGACAGAGAACGCCAGATTTTGAATTGCCGGATATTAATAATGGCAAATTGGTGCGGCTGTCGAATTATCGGGGCGATAAGCCCGTAGTTCTGGCTTTTACGCGGATTTTTACTGAAAAGCAATATTGCCCTTTCTGTTTTCCTCACATTAAAGCTTTGAATGAAAACTGGGAAAAATTTGCCGATCGCAATATAGAATTATTGATGGTTGCCAGTATCGACGATCGCCAAAGCCAAATTGTGGTTAGAGATTTAGGCTTGAAAATGCCTCTGCTGTCCGATCCAGGCTGTCAAGTTTTTCGGGCTTATCAAGTCGGTCAGGCTTTAGGTGCTCCTTTGCCTGCTCAGTTTGTTTTGGATGCAGAGGGAAAACTCCTCTTCAAACATTTGTTTTCTTTCATAGACCACAATGCTAGTGTGGACACTTTGCTGCAATATGTCGATCGGTAAGGAAACCGCTGCTGTGTCCTAATTTGGAGTTTTTCACCGCTGATGTACGCTGGTTTCGGCCCATCAGCGGGATTTTTTTTTATCGGTTGACACTGGCTGCAACTGATATTTAGTTATAAATACTTATTGTGCCAATTTCGATGGCGGAATGTTGCCATGTTCGATCGACATTAATCTAGGCTATAGCTTGAAGGTACTTAGTACAAGTTTAAGCCAATGTCGTCTCCCAAAGATCGATCGAGCAAAATTGAATTGAGCGTCTTAGCCTCGCATCCTGAGTTGTTGACAGGTTTAGATGCGTGGCTGCGACTAGGTTTACTTTCGCCCGCTGAGGTTGAGGAATTGTGCCGACAGTATTTAGTCTGCCCACTCAGAGTTCCCGCTGTAGACCTTTCTGAAATAGACGGCCCGCGAGCTCCTAGGAACCAGCCAAAAGTACCTGCCTTATCAACGCCTCAAGCATTACCTAGCAGCAGAGAAAGCGTTGCTACGCCCACAAAAACTACTCACACCGCTAATTTTATCGCTCAAATTTTGCACTCGTTAATGGCAGAAATTAGCGTGGTGTGGCTGTTGTTTTTAGGAGTGTTCATGGTAGTTGTCTCCTCTGGAGTCTTAGCTGCCAGTCAGTGGGAAAGATTTCCTGCCGCCGGACAATATGGAGTTTTATTAGCTTATACTTTAACCTTTTGGGCGATTAGCAGTTGGGCAAACAGACAGCATAATTTGCACTTGACTGCCCAAACTTTGCAAGAAGTGACGCTGTTGCTAGTGCCGATCAATTTTTGGGCAATGGATACTTTTGGATTGTGGCGGTATCCTTGGGATTGGGCGGTAGCAATCGCAGCGGCACTTATTTTGACTTGGATAACTGCCCGGATTATCAAAGATCAATATCAAAGCTTTTCAGGAAAAAACATCACTCACTCGATCGCCCTAAATCACTTGGGATTGAGTTATTTGCACTGGGGTTGGGCATTTGGAGGCTTTTCCCTGGCTGCGGTTTATTTGGGTACAGTGGGAACTGCTGCTGCTACAGTTTATCAAGTTCACCAACAACGATTGCAATCTATCCAACGCGGGGGAACTACTGAAACATTCCCCGCTGCTTTCAGTTTGAGCAGAGATTTTCTGACTTACAAAAAAGCGGCTTTAGTAGCTTATTCGTTAGGAATTTTACTGGGTAGAGCGATATTTGTCAAGGATATAAATATCGCTGAAATGGGTTTAGCTTTGGGAATTTGTGGCGTGCTTTTAGCATGGCTAGATTGGCAGCACCCCCTGGCATCTGGGACTCTTGAAAACAATATATCTGACCCGCAAAATCCCAGCAATTTTTTTAAATGGCAATTAGCGGGAATGGGTTTGGTGGGTTTGGGATGGCTGGTTTGTTTTCGCGACATTCCGCTACAGGCGATCGCAGTTAGCGGATTGGCTGTTTGGTTTTTTTATAACCGTTTAGTGCGGTTTTGGCAAGAGTTTGATTTGCTAATGCTTGAGGCTGTGGGACTTCAGAGTATTTGGCTGTTTTGGCGAGTGCTTCCTTTAGGGATTAAAACACAAGTTGTGGCATTTTTAACTCAGCTTACAAACTCTCAGGAAACTCCTTGGGCTTTTTGGGGTGTTTTGCTGTTGCCTTATTTAATTTTAATGGTAACTGCGGCCCAATGGCTCTACCGCCAGCGAAAGTTTCAACTTGCCCGTTTTGGCGAAAACCTTGCTCTCGGTTTGGGGATTGTTTTAACTGTTATTAGTTTAGTCAATCCGTTTTGGCGATCGCTCAATTTATTAGTCTCTACTTTAATTTTAGGTTGGATCACTTGGAAATACTTAAGTGCCGAGAATTCCCGGCGAGTTGCGAGGCAGGCTTCTGCTGTTGAACAACAGGGAAATCCCGCAATTTTGGTTCCCATAACTCACATTATGGGTTTAGGCGCGATCGCTTCGGCAATTGACTTATTTTTCCCCAACCAGCCACCCAATATTTGGTCAGCAATTTTATTAATTTTTATGGCTGCTGAATGGGGATTTTTTGTCTGGATGAAAGCGGCAAATTCCCGAGAAAGTTCTGCATTTTTCCGCTGGCATCCTGCATGGTTCCAAAGTTCCTGGTATCTGGGCTTGGCAATAGCAGGATTCAGCTTTATCGTGCTCCAAAATTATTTAATGGCGGGTACTGCCACTTATCGCCCTCAGTGGAGTTTGCTCTGGCTGGCGACTCCTTTGGCTTTGACTGTTGTTGCTAAATATACTGAGGTTCCTCACAAAAAAGTCGCCAGTACCTTTAGCGCGATCGCCTTAATATTCGCACAATTTCTAATTTTTACTTTTCCGGGATATCGGTTAATTGCTTTGGGCTTGGCAACCGGATTAATGTTGGTCAATACTTACTATTTAGTAGAGCTACCAGCGGCTGTGATTGGAGTGGGATTTGGCTTGAGTTTCGTAGCGGCGGCGATCGATCAATTAGGTTTTGTGTCGGGTTGGGATTGGGGAATTGCCGGCGCGATCGCTCTTTTGTGTCTGTGGTTGCTTCGCAGCATGGTTGTTCGTTTTTCCAGCCGTTTACCTCAGCCTTCTCAATTAGCTCAAATTTACGATCGAGCTTTAGATGGGTGGGCAATCTTACTGGCAGGTTTACTGTTAACAACTATTACTTTTTATTCCTATGAACTGTACGCAGGCAGTACCTTGAGTTTTCCGCCTTCTACTGAAGTTTTGGCTGCTATTTTGGTGATAATGGCTGCGATTATTTTCCGAAGTTTACGCCAACTTTCCCCTCTGGCAATTTATGCTTTGGCTTGGAGTTTGGAGTTGTTGATAGCAGTTGGTTTGAGTTTTGTCGATCGCACTACGATTAATTTGGCAGTGGCGAATATTGCGATCGGGTTGTCTACGCAATTATTGGGCGATGTGTGGCGGCGCCGCCACCGCGATCCAACAATTTTACCTAGCATTCATTTTATACCTTTGGCTTACGGCGTATTGGGTTTAACTTTCCGATCGCAAACTTTTGCCAATTGGACTGGTTTAACTGTGTTGGGTGCGTCTTTAATTGCGATCGGCATTGGTAGGCGGGAACCCGAATTCAAACCTTTAGTTTATTTAGGATTAATTGGCGTGTCGGTTGCTGCTTACGAATCGCTACTCTATCAACTTTTTCAAACACCAGGAGGAGCTTTTAGCGACGGCTTAATTGTCCTGGCCACTCTCGGCACAACTTTAACATATATCTATCGCATTTTATCTCCTTGGCTCAGCAATTATTTACATTTAACTAATGCAGAGTTAAAAATATTTGCTCACCTGCACTGGGTTTTGAGCAGTTTGCTGCTGATTTGGGCTTCTGCCGATGATATTAAGTCCGGCCTAAGTTTAGGATTAGTCACTGGTGCTTTATTAGTTCAATACGCTTTCTTGCAAGGGCGAAATAATCTCGATCGCCAATGGGCAGAAATTTGGATTTACTTGGGTTGGCTAGAAGCCTTTGGCCTCCGGCTTTACTGGATCAATACACCTTTAGTTAAGTATATTTCCGGGCCGCTGGAGCCTTGGAAAGTTGCCCTCACTTCTCTATTTGCCTATTTCATTTACATTTTGCCTTGGGACAACTGGGGTTGGTCAAAAAAACCTTGGCAGGTAATTGCTTCGCTGATTCCAATAGTTGCTATTTTGGAAAGTCCGGCTAAGTTTTATCCGATTAGCTTGCTGATAGCTGCAGCCTTCTATGTTTTCCTAGGTTGGGAAAGGCAGGAAGCCCGTTTTACCTATGTGAGTGTGGCAATAATTGACTGGATAATGCTGCGGTGGTTCTGGCAAATAGGATTGACTCAGCCAGAGTTTTATGTTACTCCTTTAGGACTTTCTTTGCTTTACATTACTCAGTTCGATAGCACTCTCAAATTACCAGCAGAAAAACCGCTGCGCCACACTCTGCGAATGCTAGCAACTGCGCTGATTTGCGGGATACCTCTTTTGACTCAGCAAAGCCACGGTTTAGTTGCGGGATATTTTAGTTTGGTGGCTATTGCAGCGGGTTTGGCGCTGCGAGTTCGGGCGTTTTTGTTTGTGGGAACGGCTGTATTTTTAATCAATGTTTTCTATCAGTTGGTGGTTCTGATCTTCGATTATCCGCTGATTAAATGGGCGATTGGTCTGGCTTTTGGGATTGTATTTATCTGGATTGCTGCTACTTTTGAAACGCGGCGCGATCGCATTTCAGCTTTTGTGCAGCATTGGGTTGTACAATTTCAGTCATGGGATTGAGTTTTCTGCAATCAAATCCTGTCGCGCGGGGAGGGCGCGTTTACCAATACCCTCCGATTATTTTTTAATCAAATTTTTAAAATTTGCCCTTTTTTTTCGAGTAAAAAGCTTGACACGCCGGCTTGACAGGGTATTATAAAATAATGGGATGGGTGAAAATTTTAAAATTTGAGTTACCAATACCATCATTTAAAATATAACCCGAAAATCAAGTTAAGTCAATAGGTAAAAACATTTTTTTTAGCGGCGCGATTTGAGAGCGTGACAACTCCACGCACTGAACGGAAGACCGTTACAGTGTGGGCTTCTTAAGAAATTAAGGAGCGTGTCATTAGTCTTAGTAGCTCGTTACACTCTTGGTTGCTACGAGTGCTTCGGAATATATAGGCACTTCAACGTATAGGCTTGGTAAGCCGTTTTCTAGCGTTGAACACGGAGGTTAGTGATTAAACATACCTCTGGAGTTAAGGGGAAAGTGTTGCTAATGAAAACCTGGGCAAACATTGACAAAGAAAACCACTCCTTTCGGAGTTGAACTTTATTTAGTTCAAAAAAGAATTCCCTCATTATATTTACTTATAGTGGGGGATTCTTTTGAAACCCACCTTCCGCACATTGACTTATAAATCAAGTAATTTAACGGATTTTCGACATCTTGACTCAGATGTGGGACTTCTTATTAATAAAAATTTTTAATAAGCTTGGAGAAAAAATTGGAGTTAAAAATCCGTATAATCTTTACTCTGTAAGGCTTACAGCTAGAAAAATTAAAATAATTATTAGGAATGGTAATTTATCTGCGGAATGTGGGTTAGAAGAAGAGTTCTATTAAATTGGCATTTTGCTATTAATTTATCATCGTTAGTCTAGAAGAGCCACTACTTTTTGTGTGCGTAAGTCCTATCTGTAGTCGTAGTCAACCTCCCAGGGTAAACGCATCTTGTCAATAACGAGGGGTTTTAGCACTGCGGACTCGGCTTTATTGGTGTTTATTGAGAACGGTTTTTCCACCTGTAGCGCTTTTGTCTCTCCTCAAACGCTATATATGGGAATTTAAAAATTAGATGCGTTTACCCAGGTCAACCTCCCATCAAATAGGTTAATTTAGAAAAACAGAGTTCAACAATAAATTTACCGAGAAAAATCATGAAAGCTCCATTAGGTTTAGTCAAATCGATTTTGACTGTTTCTAGTCTGGTAGCTGTTGCATCTATCACCCTTGAGACTAAGCCAGCCGCTGCTGCTTGCCTCTCTCAACCCTGTGTGACGGTTGAAGTTGAAGGAACGAGCTATGATGTGTCTTACAAAACTGGCTCTTTTCGTGATTTGGAGTCAGAATTGAAGAACCAAGTTTGGTGGGGGGATGATGGAAGCTTGGCTTATTCATTTGCCAAGACTGTAGGTTTCCTGCTGGGAAGCGATAACGACTATGGGGGAACTTACCCCAAACCCTGTGTTGTTTGTGATGAATATATAGTTAGTGGCCCAATTTTTGCTAACCGTTTGTTACATTACCCTTCTTCAGAGTCTTATGGCTTGGGGGAATCAGCTTGGCGGGCTCTTTGGCAGGGTGAGGTGGTGTGGGAGTTGGGTCTTATCTCTTTTGAATTTGAGCTCGACTATCCAAAACAATATGCTGTTGCCTCTCCCTCTGTGCCTGAGCCGTTAACATTAGGTGGTACGCTTTTGGCACTTGTCGCAGGGACAATAGCTCGTCGTCGCCTCAAGCAACGCTAAACATTCCTGTTGCGGCTATCACAAGTCTTTTTCACCCCCCACACTGAAGATTTTAAGGCAAACTGATGGTAAAACAGGGCTATGATTTCAGGACTTATGTATCCTTTACCCCACATTCCGCAGATGTGATTCATGTTACTGGTATTTTTGAAGGTAGTAATAAATATGTAGTGATTAGATATTTATTACTACCGTTAATTAAAAACCCGGTTTCTCAGAGAAACCGGGTTTTTAATCAACAGTATTTATGCGTTTGTAGAGTGCATTAATGGCTTAATGCGAATTCTGGCAATTTCGGCTCAGATGGACCATCGGGCACTACCTTAACCTGACCGTTTTCATCCACATCAACGATCGCACTTTGGCCTTCTTTCAGCTTTCCAGACAGCATTTCCTCAGCCAGTACATCTTCCAACAACCGCATGATGGCGCGGCGCAATGGTCGAGCACCGTAGCTGGGATTGTAGCCTTCTGTAACTAACAAGTCCTTGAACTTGTCTGTCACCGACAAAGTAATACCCTGTTCGGTTAAGCGGCCGAAGACTTGCTGCAACATGATATCTGCAATCTGCTTGACTTCTTCCTTGTTCAACTGGCGGAAGACGATAATTTCATCCAAGCGGTTGATAAATTCGGGACGGAAGAACTGTTTCAATTCTTCGTTTACCAAGTTGCGAACGCGGCTGTACTGCGCGTCTGCGGCACCTTCAGCAAACTCGAAACCAAGCCCACCGCCGCCTTTTTCAATTACTCGCGAACCGATGTTTGATGTCATGATCAGCAGCGTATTCTTAAAGTCTACTGTCCGACCTTTGGCATCGGTCAAACGGCCGTCTTCCAAGATTTGCAGCATCATGTTGAAGACATCCGGGTGAGCTTTTTCGATTTCGTCGAACAAGATCACTGTGTAAGGACGACGACGCACTGCTTCTGTTAGTTGACCGCCTTCGTCGTAGCCGACGTAACCTGGAGGCGAACCGATGAGTTTAGAAACTGTGTGGCGTTCCATAAACTCGGACATATCTAACCGAATCATTGCTTCTTCGGAACCGAAGAAATATGTTGCTAAGGCTTTTGTCAGTTCTGTTTTGCCGACGCCTGTGGGCCCGGAAAAGATGAAACTGGCGATCGGGCGATTGGGATTTTTCAAGCCGACCCGCGCGCGGCGGATGGCGCGAGAAACTGCGCTGACAGCTTCTTCTTGACCGATCAAACGCTGGTGCAATGTGTCTTCCATGTGCAGCAGCAATTCCGATTCCGATTCTGTCAGCTTGCTAACTGGTACTCCCGTCCAATTTGCCACGATGTGGGCGATGTCTTCTTCAGTGACGATGGGAGAGATTCTGATGTGGCTTTTGTTGATCGTAGCTTCGGCGATTTCGGCTTCGATTTCTAATTCGCGATCGCGCAATTTACCAGCTTTATCAAAGTCTTGTTCGCGCACAGCAGCATCTTTTTCTTTGCTGACGGCCGGAAGTTGTTTTTTGAGTTCTTTAACTTCGGGCGGCGTTTGCGAGTTGAGGACGTGGACGCGGGAACCTGCTTCGTCAATTAAGTCGATCGCCTTGTCTGGCAAAAATCGATCGTTAATGTACCTGTCTGACAGTGTAGCCGCTGCTTCTATAGCTGCATCGGAAATTGTCAGTCGGTGATGCTGTTCGTAAGCCGATCGCAACCCGTACAATATTTCTATTGTTTCAGCCACGCTGGGTTCGCCGACTTTGATCGGTTGGAAGCGGCGTTCTAAGGCAGCGTCGCGCTCGATGTGCTTACGATATTCGTCCAAGGTTGTCGCGCCGACACACTGCAATTCGCCTCGGGCCAGGGCTGGTTTGAGCATATTGGAAGCATCCATGCTGCCTTGGATCGCGCCTGCACCGACTAAGGTATGAATTTCATCGATTACCAGAATGATGTTGCCTGCTGCGCGAATTTCTGCCATAATTTTCGTCAGCCGTTCCTCAAATTCGCCGCGGAATTTTGTACCGGCAATCAGCGAACCCATATCGAGGCTGATTACTTGTTTGTCTTCTAAAATTTCCGGGACGTTTCTGTTAACAATTCGCTGGGCGAGGCCTTCGGCGAGGGCTGTTTTGCCGACTCCCGGTTCGCCTACTAACACTGGATTGTTCTTCGTGCGGCGCCCCAGCACTTGGATCACGCGCTCGATTTCATTTTCGCGGCCCACGACTGGATCTAGTTTGCCTGCGGCTGCTAGCTTGGTTAAGTTAGTGCCGAATTCTTCTAAAGTTGGGATTTTGCGATCGCCACCGCTATCTCCTCGCCCTCCTGATACCGCCGCGACTTCTCCCACGGCACGAATTACCTGCGTGCGAACTCTCTGGCGATCGATCCCCAAGTTTTGCAGCACCTTCGCGGCCACCCCTTCATCGTCTTGGATCAGTCCCAGCAGGATGTGCTCGGTGCCGATGTAATTGTGTCCTAACTGTCGCGCTTCGTTCAGCGCCGTCTCAAAAATGCGCTTGACGCGGGGGGTAAACGGAATTTCCGGCGGGAGGAACCCGGAACCTCTACCGATGATATTTTCGATTTCATTGCGCGCCTCTTTCAAGTTGAGGCCCATATCCAGTAATACTTTTGCAGCGATGCCAGTGCCTTCGCCGACGAGTCCTAAGAGAATTTGCTCGGTGCCTACAAAATTGTGGCCGAGGCGCCGCGCTTCCTCTTGGGCTAGCATGATTGCTTTAATGGCTTGTTCTGTAAAGCGTTCAAACATATTTTTTCTATCCTACTGTCTGGGCGAGGGCTGTATCGCTGCTGGTGAGGAGCGATTTGGAACACTACACAAATTATAGATGTAAATTTTTGTGTATTTCCTTCTCTAACAATGTATCTTGCTAAGGGGGGAGGGACAGTGGGGAGAGCCGAATAGTAGGGGTGTGGTTGCCGTCAAGAATCATGCTATCTGCTGTGCCTAAATCTACTTTGCCGCGGCCACCCTGTCAAGCATTCTCTCAAATTGGCAAGCGAAACTGCCTCGATGACGATCGGGGAATGCTTTTGTTTGAAATCCCAAGCTTGGCTGGGGTATTTGCGCCCCAAAGCAATTTTATTTTAACAGGTTAAGGGACTTGTTGTCGCACCGGAGCGCAATCGCAAAATTGGCGGCTTTTTTGAATGGCTATTAGTCGCATACTTGCCGCAGAAATTAGGAGGGCTTGAGAATGCAGTTTTTTTGTATTCTTTGCCTTTTTAATTATTACAAGTTGCTACTTTTAAAGCCATTGTGGAAGCAACTGTTTAATAACTTTCACAAACCCGATCGCAATTTGAATCAGCGGCCAACCCACAAAACAGATTAACACCGCCCAGCGAGTTTTAATATCCAAACCTTGGCGAACCGCCACAATTACAGATAGCAAGCTCCACACAGTTAATATCCGCTCTATCCCTTCTCCCAGCAAGGGAATTAAGGTTAAGAAATTCAGCACTTGCGGGGCGTAGGCAAAGCCGATCGGAACCAACAACTCCCCATAAGTTACGTGACCCGGCTTCAGCCACTGCCCGATTTTAAAGATAGTGAAAGTCCAAAAATAATAACCCCCCACCAGTGCCAAAGCATCTATCCAAAGTGCTAACAATAACACGGATAGCTCAGTTCGATTGATTAACAAAATGACGGCACTGCCAAAAACGCGGGACACCGCTGCTAAAATTACAATCGTTAAAGCTATCCGCTTCGTTCTGGCAGTGTAGGGAGTTTTTTCGTAAAAGTTGCTGTTCAAAGAAAGTGCGTTCCAAAGCGTTCTTCGCAAACCTGCAATTGAATCTTCTCCCCTCACCTTTAACTCCTGCTCCTCAAGATAGTTGACAACTCGGACAAAATAAGCTCTAATACAGCACAATCACCAAAATATTTCTACATAATTAGGTAATTAATATCAATTTTTTATGAGGCTGCTCCCGAATCTGATCCCCCTAACCCCCCCTTAATAAGGGGGGGACAAGATTCCTATCAAAGTCCCCCTTATTAAGGGGGATTTAGGGGGATCGGAATATGTGCAACTTCACATTAAATTGGTATAACCGGCATTCTACCAGATTTTATGAAATGCTAAGATTGATTTTGCAGATACTTGCGTGGCTGCGCGGAGGAAGTTTAAATTTGTTGCTCATCGCAGGTCTAATCCTGTTAGTTTGGGGCATTCTTTCGCCAGTGGGAACTGTTATATGGTGGCTGGGTCAAAGTGCCGAAACTTTGGGTTTAAAGCAAAATTCGCCAGAGATATTGCCCCCGAACGACAGCAGCCCGGAAGCGCGCCAGTCTTCACCGAGCAATTGTTATATCATCTTTTTACCGGGAGTTGGCGATTTTTCGGGGGACGAACTAACACCGGGAGAAGCATTTTTTCTCAAACATTTAGTTGAAAGTCACCCGCAGTGCGTAGCCGTGGGGGATATTTTTCCTTATTCAGCTTCTAACAAAAGTTTAGGCGGACAGCGCTGGCTAGCTCCTTTTTGGCGGTTTGCAGCACAGGCAAAAAGTGGGCCGATTGGGGCGGATATATTCATCAAAATCCGCAATCTTTGGAGGTTTGCAATTTCTCTGGATTATCGCTACGGTTTTGCATACAATCAGGGAATTGCTCATGCAATTATCGAGCGAATGAATGCTAAATCTCTGATTTCAGCTAATCTTCAAAAACCTTTGCAAGTTATTTTAATTGGCACTAGCGGCGGCGCACAAGTTGCTTTGGGTGCTACTCCCTATCTTAAAGAATGGCTGAAAGCAGAAATTACTGTTATTTCAGTTGGGGGCGTGTTTTCGGGAGAAAATGGTTTTGCAGAGGCCGATCGCATTTTCCATTTGCGCGGCACTCGCGATTCAATTGAGGATATTGGCGGCATAGTTTTTCCGACTCGCTGGTACTGGTACGCAACTTCTCCTTTCAACCAAGCTCGTTTGCAAGGCCGCTATGCAGAAGCTTTGAGTGGCCCTCACAAACACGATGGCGATGATGGATATTTTGGGGAAAATCGGGCGGCGGACGGTAAAAAGTATGTAGATATAACCCTGGACAAGATTAATCAATTGCCTGTTTGGTCTGAGGGTGCGCGCGATTGATGGGTTCTTGCATATTCGATCCCTGTACAATTATAATTAAGTTAGGAGGAAAAATTTTAGTTTTAATTTATTCATAAAGAGAGGATTGGCGTTCATCATTAAACAATAATTTGGCTCTCATAACTTTATGGTGTATAATGCAACAAACAATACATTTACTGTCATGGACTTTTATTTGGACTATATATTAGACTTGCCTGGAGTGAAGGTTGAAAGTTGTACTCAAATTGAGGGAAAAATTTTATTAGGACTGAGGATTTTAGGAGAAGGTATGGTTTGTCATCATTGTCAAAATTATACCGAACAAAGGCATCAGAATCGACCAATTTTAGTAAGAGATTTACCAGTTTTTGGTCGTTCTGTGTATTTAAAAATCCCACGACGGCAGT